>DATKFK010000388.1:0-3364 GCA_035544375.1 Thermoanaerobaculia bacterium | reverse complement strand
TGGTTGGTCTGCTGGTCACTGGCGTTGGCGGTGCCTGGTCGCTGCTGCTCGCGAGCGGCTCGGCGTCTCGGCCGGCCGGTCACTCCGGATCCGTTGCCGGCACCGTCGCGGCGGCGCGGCTCGCGATGCCCGGCGTGGACGGCCCGGCGGGCCAGGCGGCGCCGATCCAGCTCACCGCCTCGGACGGCACGGGGCTCGAGCTGGTCGCGCTCGAAGCCAATGGCGCGCTCGAGCCGCCGCTGGCGTTCACCGAGCTGCACCTGACCTTCGAGAACCCGCGCGATGCGCGGATCGAGGGGCGCTTCCGCATCGCCTTGCCGCCGGGCGCGGCGCTGAGCCGCTTCGCGATGAAAGGAGCGGGCGGCGATTGGCAGGAGGGCGAGGTGGTGGAACGGCGGCGCGCCCGCCTGGTCTACGAGGATTACCTGCACCGGCGGCAGGACCCGGCGCTGCTCGAGCAGGAGGCGGGCAACGAGTTTTCGGCCCGCGTGTTCCCGATTCCGGCGCGGGGGCGCAAGGAGCTGATCGTCTCCTACTCGCACGCCCTGGTGCGGGCGGACGAGCCCTACGTCATCCCGCTGCGCGGGCTTTCCGCGATCGGCAGCCTGGACCTGCGCGTGCTGCTCGGCGACTCGCCGGTTGCCGGCGCCGGCGGCGGCACGCCGGCGAGCAACCTGGGCGGCGAGGCGAGCGAGCGGCGGATCGTGGAGCTGCACAAGCGGGACTGGACGCCTGACCGCGACTTCGAGGTCGGCCAGGAGCGCTTTGCCGGGCGCGAAGGGCTGCGCCACGGCAACCTCGCGGTGGTGCGCGTCGCGGCCCCGGGCGAGGCGGAGCGCCAGGAGCTGGGCGGCCTGTACGTGCTGGTCGACTCGAGCGCCTCGCGCGCCCTGGGTTACCGGGAGCAGGTGCGGCGGCTGGCCGAGCTGATCGGCGGGCTGCAGCACGAGGGCGGCGGCGGCCGCCTGGGGGTTGCCGCCTTCGACCAGGAGGTCGCGCCCATCTACGACGGAGACATGGACGGCTCCGGCGCGGCCGAGGCGCACCGGCTGTGCGAGCGGCGGCCACTCGGGGCGACCGACCTGCACCGGGCGCTGGCCTGGCTTGCCGGGCGTCTGGCACGGAGCGGCGGCAACGTCCGGCGCGTCCTGCTCGTCACCGACGGCGTCGCCACGGCCGGCGAGACCGAGCCGCGCGCGCTGAAGGCGGCGGTGCGGGCGCTCGGCGCGGCCGGCGTCGAGCGGCTGGACGTGCTCGTCCAAGGCGGCCTGCGCGACGAGGCGGTGCTGCGCGAGCTGACGACCGGCAACCTGGCCCACGACGGCGCGCGGATCGACGGCAGCGCTGCAAGCGGCGAGATCCGCCGCCGGCTGACCCTCGCCTGCCGCTCCGGGATCGCCGTGACGGTCGAGGGAGCGGCCTGGGTCTGGCCCGAGACCCTCGACGGCATGCAGCCCGGCGACGCGGCGCTGGTCTACGCCGAGCTGCCGCCGGAGAAGGTCTTGCGCCTGTCGGTCGGCGGCAAGCCGGTGGCTCCGGCCGGCGGGCTGGCCGACGCCGCGGCGCCGCTGCTCGAAAGGGCCGCCGCGCAGGCCAGGATCGAGCGGCTGCTGCACCTGCGCGAGTCCGCGCTCGCCGGCGACGACGACCTGCGCCAGGCGCTCGGGATCGAGATCGTGGAGCTCAGCGTCGAGCACCGGGTCCTGAGCCCGTTCACCGCGATGCTGGTGCTCGAATCCGACTACGACTACGCGCGCTTCGGGCTCGACCGGCGCGCCCTGGCCGACATCCTGACGGTCGGTCCCGGCGGGCTCGAGACGCTCGCGCGCGGCGGTCGCTCGGGGCGCGAGGGGGATTTCGCGGCGCTGGCTGCCGCGGCGAAGGATACCGCGGCGAAGCACGGTGCGAGAAAGAGCGCGGCGAGGGATGGCGCCAGGGACGTCGCGGCGCCGAAGAATATCGGCGGCCGCGACGATGCGGGCGGCCGCGGCGAGCGGCGCGTCGAGGAGCGGATCGCCGCGCCGCGGGCGGAGGAGCCATGGATCCAGAGCTACGGCTCGCCGTCGCCGTCCACGGGCGTTGCTGGCGAAGAGGCCCCCGGTGCGGGTGGGATGGATGGCGTCCCGGGCGGCGCGCCCGGTGGCGTCATGGGGGGTGTCTCGGGCGGCGTCCCGGGCGGTGTGGCCGGCGGCGCCGGGGCTGCCGGCGACTTTGCCGGCGCGCCCCGCGGCGAGGCGGCCAACGTCGGCGGCAACATCGCGATGCCGCGTGCGGCGGCGCCGGCGGCGCCGGCTCCCGCGGTCCGCGACGAAAGGGCGGCGCGCGAGATCGCCGCTCCGGAGGGGCGGGTGGAGGAGAGCGTCGTGGCGGGAGATCGCCGGCAGGTCCCCGCCGGCGGCGGCGGCGAGGAGAGGTGGTCCCGCACGGCGCCTTACTCGGGGCGGTTCGCCGAAGTCATGGCGGACCTGGCCGCCGGCCGGGTGGCTGCGGCCCGCGAGGTCGCCGAGGGGTGGAGCGCCGAGGCTCCCGGCGATGTGCTGGCCCTGGTGGCGCTGGGCGAGGCCTGGGAGGCCGCCGGAGAGAAGGCCGCGGCGGCGCGGGCCTACGGCTCGCTGATCGATCTCTTCCCCAGCCGGGCCGACCTGCGGCGCCTGGCCGGAGAGCGGCTCGAGCGCCTGGGAGACGAGGGCCTCGCGCTGGCGATCGATTCCTACGAGAAGGCGGCTGCAGAACGGCCGGATCATCCCTCCGGCCACCGGCTCCTGGCCTGGGCGCGCCTGCGCGCCGGCCGCTTCGCCGGGGCTTTCGCGGCGCTCGAGAGGGGCCTCGCGCAGGACTACCCGAGCGGCCGGTTCCCCGGTGTCGATCGGGTGCTCAGGGAAGACCTGGGGCTGATCGGTGCGGCGTGGCTGCGTGCGGAGCCCGGCCGGCGCGACGAGGTGCTCGGCCGCCTGCGCGAGCACGGCGCCCGGCTCGCGACCGAGCCCTCCCTGCGGTTCGTGCTCACCTGGGAGACCGACGCCAACGACGTCGACCTCCACGTCTACGACCGCCACGACGGGCACGCCTATTTCCAGGACCGCCAGCTGCCGTCCGGCGGCGAGCTGTTCGCGGACGTCACCAGCGGCTACGGCCCCGAGTGCTTCGCGGTGTACGAGCCTGCCGGCAGGGGGGCCGCGCCCTACCGGCTGTGGGTCCACTACTACAGCCGCGGACCGATGGGTTACGGGATGGGGACCGTGCAGGTGGTCGCCCACGACGGCGCCGGCGGCATCGCGGTCGAGCCGCGCCCGTTCGTGGTCATGGCCGACAACGCCATGGTGGACCTGGGCCTGGCCGGGGTCGGCAAGGCGCGCCGCCGCGC
>DATKFK010000387.1:0-4644 GCA_035544375.1 Thermoanaerobaculia bacterium | reverse complement strand
AGGTAGGCGCGGCCGCCGGCGATCGGGCCGCCGATGGGCGGCGCTCCCGGGCCGTCGGGTTGCTGCACGGCGGCGGTCGAGTAGGTGGTGTCCTCCGAGGGTCCGTACAGGTTGAGCACCCGCCGCACCGCGCCGCCGCTGTAGAGGTCGGCGACCAGCTGCCGCGCCAGCGGCTCGCCGGCGAGGTTGACCGTCCGCACCGAAGGCGGCAGCGGACGTTGCCGCAACGCCTCGGCGAGCGCCGAAGGCACGGTGTTGACCAGGCGGACGTCGAGCTCCGGTCCGAGCCGCGACAGCTCGAGCACGCTGCCGGCGAGGATCACCCGCCCGCCCCAGCACAGCGGCACCAGCAGCTCGAAGACCGAGAGGTCGAAGGTGAAGGAGGTGGTTGCCAGGACGCCGGCCAGCTCCTCGGCCGTGAACGCCTGCCGTGCCCAGCGCGCCAGGGCGACAGCGCCGCGGTGCGCGAGCGCCACCGCCTTCGGCCGTCCTGTCGAGCCCGAGGTGTAGATGAGGTAGGCGAGGTTCGCCGGCAGCGCCTCGCCGGGGCCGGGAACGGCGAGCAGGTCCGCGCCGCCGGACGCCTCGCCCGGTGGCGGCTCCGCCGCGGCGCTCTCCTCGTCGAGCGCCACGATAGGGATGCCGGCAGGCGGCAGCCGCGAGGCCAGGGCCCGTTCGGCCAGCACCACGGCCGGGCGCGCGTCCGCGAGCAGCCAGGCGAGGCGCTCCGCCGGATGGGCGGGATCGAGCGGCACGTAGGCCCCTCCCGCGCGCAGCACCGCCAGCATGCCGGCGACCATCTCGGGGGTGCGTCCGGCGAAGAGGCCCACGCGCACCTCGGGGCCGACCCCCAGGCGCCGCAGCCGGCCCGCCAGGCGCCCCGCCAGCAGCCAGATCTCACCATAGGTGAGACGCCGTTTGCCGCACACCAGCGCCGTCGCGCCGGGGGTCAGCGCCACCTGGGCCGCGATCAGGTGGTGCAGGCAGGTGTCCGCCTCGCTCGCCTCGCCCGTCAAACCTGCCGCGCTCGCCTCGCCTGCCGCGCCCGCTGCGGCCGCAGCCGCCTCGCTCGCCGCGCCCGCTGCGCCCGATTCGCCCGCCCCGCCCCCCTCGCCTGCCCGGCCGGCCTCGCCCCGCTTACCTGCCTCGGCTGGCTCCGGCACCGCCGCCCGGCTCCAGGCGGTGAGCTCCCGGCGCTCGGCGGCGCTCAGCAGGTCGAGATCGGCGAGCGGCGCCTCCGGCGTCGCGGCCATGCTGTCCAGGAGCCGCGCGAAGTGCGCCAGCATCCGCTCCGCGGTGGCGCCGTCGAAGAGGTCGGTGTTGAACTGCAGCGAGGCGGCGAGGCCGTCGCCTGCCGGCGCCATCATCAGCGTCAGCTCGCAGGGCACCCGCCGCTCCGGCAGGGCCAGCGAGTCGAGGACCAATCCCCCCAGCTCCATCCGCGCTCCGGCCTCGCCGAGAGCGAAGGCGGCGAGCCCGGCATCCGCGGGCCGCGGCATGCCCTGGAGCGCGAACATCGCCTGGAAGAGCGGCGGGCGGCTCGCGTCGCGCTCCGGTTGCAGCCTCGAGACCAGCAGCGGGAAGGGAAGCTCGGCATGGGCGATGGCCCCGAGGGCGCGGTCGCGCACCTGTTCGAGCAACGCCGCGGCCGTCGTCAGCGGCGTCAGGTCGGCGGCGACCACCACCGGGTTCACGAAGTAGCCGACCACCCGGTCGAGGTCGCGGTGGCCGCGGCCGGCGGTGGGAAAGCCGACCAGCACGCGCGGTTGCCCGCTGTAGCGATGGAGCAGCGCCTGGAACGCGGCCAGCAGCGCCGCGTGCAGGGTCGCGCCGGCGGCGCCGGCCAGGCGGCGCACCCGGTCGGCGAGAGCGGCCGGGAGGCGCAGCGGCCGCGAGCCGCCGGCATGGGTTTGCAGCGGCGGTCGCGGCCGGTCGGTCGCCAGCTCGAGCGGCGGCAGCTCGCCGGCGAGCGCCTGGCGCCACCAGGCCCAAAGCTCCTCGCCGTGCGCTCCGGCGAGGCGGCGGCCCTGGCGCAGGATGGCCTCGCCGGGCGCGATCGGCGGCGGCAGGGCTGCCCGGGGGCCGCCGGCCTCCTGGCGGTAGAGGCTCCCCAGCTCCTGCAGCAGGATCGAGAGCGACCAGAAGTCGGCGGCCAGGTGGTGGATGGCGAGCAGCAGCACGGCGCCGCCGTCGGATTGGGGGGACGGGAGGCGCAAGGGGAGCACGGGACCGGACAGGGGCCAGACCCGCACGCGCAGCAACGGTCCGCGCTCGAGGTCGAAGGGGCGGACCGCCTCGTCACGCAGCGCCGCCGCCAGCTCGGCCGGGACCGCAGCCCCTGCCGCCGGCATCGCGTCCGCCGGCCCGGACCTCGCCGGCTGGCCGGCGGCCGGCGGCTGGACTGGCGTGGCGGGCGCGACCGCGAAGTCGATCGCGGCATCTTCCCGCAGGCGTCCGTGCGGCTCGCCGCCGCGCGCCTCGAAGCCGGTGCGCAGCGCCGGATGGCGGCTGGCGAGCGCCAGGCAGGCCCGCCGCAGCGCCTCGGCGTCGAGGCCGCCATGCACGCGGGCGGCGCCGGCAAGGTTGTAGGCGCCGCTGCCGGGCGCCAGCCGCTCGACCAGCCACAGCGCCCGCTGCCCGGCGGAGAGCGGGACCTCCTCCGGCGCCTCGCCGCCGCCTGCGCCTGCGAGCTCCGCCGCGGCGGCGGCGGCGATCTCTGCCTGCGGCGCCTGGACCTGCGGCGCCCGGGCCGGCTGCGCCCCAGCCTGCGAGGCCCCGGCCTGCGGCGCCTGGGCCTCCGGTGCGTGGGCCTGCTGCGCCCCAGCCTGCTGCGCCCCAGCCTGCTGCGCCCCAGCCTGCGAGGCCCCGGCCGCGGCCGCATGGGCGGCGGCCGCCACCACCTCGTCGAGGGTGGCGCCCAGGAGCAGGTCGTCCAGGGAGGGCCGCGAGCCGAACCGCTCCTCCACCAGGCTGCACAGCTCGATGGCCGCTAGCGAGTCGAGGCCGAAGGCGAGCAGCGGCCGATCCGCGGCGATGGCACTCGGCGGCAGACGCAGCAGGTGCGCCAGATCCTCGCGGAGGAGGCGGCGCATCTCCTCCTGGGACGGCAGCGATCTGTCGGCGGCGAGCCAGGCGCCCGCGGATCGGCTGGCGCTAAGCGGTCGCGCCACCTTCGCTGCTCTTGATGGCGAACGTGTTGCGGTAAAGCTCCCTGAAGAAGCGCCGGTAGAACTCAGGATAGCTCTCGGTCTCGATCGACGTCCCAATTGCGCGGTGAAGCTCCGCGAATCGATCATTGGGCACGCCGGGCAGCCAATGGTGCTCGATATGGTAGTTGTTGCCGTTGGTGTACCAGGAGCCGAGCGGGCCGGCCTTGATGGTGCGGGTGTTGGCGGATACGTCAAGCGTGTCGTGGTCACGCCCCCAGTGCTCGGGCAACTCGACCAGGGCGTGAGCGGGAATCGCGAACAGCAGCGGCACCAGCCACAGATAGATCAACGCGTAGGTGTGGAAGGCGAACGATACCGCCACCGCCGCCGCCAGGAAGAAGGCCATCCAGCAGTACTCGGTGCGGATCTTGCGCGCGCTCTCGACCTTGATCCCGGGCTTGACCCAGCCCACCAGCGAGCGGGCGATGAACCCCGTCACGTCGCGATAGTGGCGCACCATCAGCAGGTGCGCGAGCAGCGGCTTGAGCGAGGTGAGGCGGTCGTAGCCGTAGTTGAAGAACTCCCGGTCGTCGGTGGTGCCGAGCAGGCGGTGATGCCGCAGATGGTTGACCTGGTAGTCGGTGAAGGAGACCAGCATCGGCAGCCCCAGAAAGAAGCCGACGAAGCGGTTCCAGGATTTGTTGGGCAACGCGGTGTTGTGCAGCGCTTGGTGTTGCAATTCCACTCCGTGCGCATAGATCAGTCCCAGCAGGGCCATCATGGCCACCGCCAGGACGCCTCGCGTTGCGAGGACGGCAGCGCCGAGGCCAATGGCCAGCGCCAGGTACAGCAACAGCCGCCAGAGGAACGGGAATATCCGCACTCGTGACAACTCGCTCACGGCCATGTCGTCGAATGGCTTGCCTACTGTCAGCATGTCGGCTCCAGTTTTTTGGGCGGACCGCCCTGTCACCCTAGAGCAGTGCGGCCATGCTCGGAGAGCGGGACGCGAGTCGAAGCAACTTCACGTCGTCGCCGGACGGAACGTCGCCGTCGCACTTTTTCCTCACTCGACGCGCAATGCGATCCGCGGATCGACGCCGGTGGCACGCCGCGCCGGCACCAGCGTTGCGATCAGTGCAACTGCGGCAAGAATCATCACGGCGGCGGCAAAAGTTGGGATATCGAATGGGCTCATGCCATAAAGGAAGCTGGCGATGAGGCGAGCGGTGGCGCCGGCGGCGAGCAGCCCCAGCAGCAGGCCGCCGGCGGCGAGCGTCAGCCCCTGGCGCAGCACCCGTCCGAGGACGGCGGCGCGGCGGGCGCCCAGCGCCATTCGGATACCGATCTCGCGCCGGCGGCGCTCCACCGCGTACGACATCACGCTGTAGGTGCCGAGAGCGGCGAGCACCAGGCCGAGCAGGCCGAAGAGGGCGAGGATGGCGGCGGCCGCGCGGGGCGCCCAGAGCGACTGGGCCAGGATGTCCGGGACGGT
>DATKFK010000386.1:0-2594 GCA_035544375.1 Thermoanaerobaculia bacterium | reverse complement strand
CGCCGGTGCGCGTCCAGCAGTTGCTGGCCAGTCTGGAGATCGAGCACCTGATCACCCAGAGCAGCAAGGTGGAGGCGGTGGACGCGCTGCCCGAGCTGCCGCGCCTGCGCCATCTGATCTGCCTGGACCGCGACGCCGGAGCGGGCACGGCGGGCGGCAAGCGAGCGAGCGGCCGCACGACTTGGCTGCCGGTGGACCTGGAAGGCGCGCCGGCGGAGGATCCGGCGCCCTGGGCCACGGCGGAAGACCTGGCCTACATCATCTTCACGTCGGGCTCGACCGGCGTGCCCAAGGGCGTGATGGTGAAGCACCGTCCGGTCGTCAACCTGATTCATTTCCTGACCCGCCGCTTCGGCATCGGTGCCGGCGACCGCCTCCTCTTCATCACGTCGCTGTGCTTCGACTTGTCGGTCTACGACGTCTTCGGCATCCTTGCCGCCGGCGGCACCGTCCGCGTCGCCGCGCGGCAGGAGGTGGAGGACCCGGAACGCCTGGCGGCCATTCTCCACGCAGAGCCCATCACCTTCTGGGACTCTGCTCCCGCGGCTCTCCAGCAGCTGGTGCCTTTCCTGCCGCCGGAGGAGGCGGCGCCCGGGCGGAGCCGTTTGCGGCGGGTGTTCCTGAGCGGGGATTGGATTCCGCTGGCCCTTCCCGGCCGGATCGTGCGGGCCCATCCCGGCGCCCGCGTGGTGGCGCTCGGCGGCGCCACCGAGGCGACGGTGTGGTCGAACTACTTTCCCGTCGGCGCGCTCGATCCGCACTGGGCGAGCATTCCCTACGGCAGGCCGATCGAGAACGCCCGCTACCACGTCCTGGACGGCGGCATGGCCCCCTGCGCCATCGGCGTCGAAGGGGATCTGTACATCGGCGGCGACTGCCTCTTCACCGGCTATGCGTTCGACGCCCCGGAGAACGCGGTCAAGAACCGCCCCGACCCCTTCGCCGCAGCCTCGGGGAGCCGGCTCTACTGGACCGGCGACCGGGCGCGCTTCCGGGCCGACGGCAACCTCGAGTTCCTGGGCCGGATCGATCATCAAGTCAAGCTCCGCGGCTTCCGCATCGAGCTGGGCGAGATCGAGGTGACCCTGCTGCGCCATCCGGCGGTCGGGGCGGCCATCGTCATCGTCCGCGAGGACCTGGCGGGAGACCGCCGCCTGGTGGCCTACGTCGTCGCCGCCAGGCACGACCAGCCGCCGGACGCGGCCGAGCTGCGCCGGTTCCTGCGCGAGCGCCTGCCCGAGTACATGGTCCCGGCGGCGTTCGTCCCCCTCGACGCGATCCCGGTGACCGGCAACGGCAAGCTGGACCGCGCCGCCCTGCCGCCTCCCGAGGCCGCCCGCGCCGCCGTGGAGAACGCGGGGGAGCAGCCGCGGAACCCAACCGAGCGGCTCCTTTGCCAGCTCTGGTCGGAGCTCCTCCGCGTCGACGCGGTCGGCATCCACGACAACTTCTTCGAGCTGGGCGGGGACTCGATCCTGAGCATCCAGATCGTGGCGCGGGCGCGGCAGGCCGGCCTGCGGCTCGCGCCGCGGGACGTCTTCGAGCACCAGACCATCGGCGAGCTGGCCGCCGTGGCGACACCGCTGGGCGGCATGGCCGGCGGACATGCGCCGGCTTTGGGGGCGGTCCCGCTGGCGCCCATCCAGCTCTGGTTCCTCGGCGGCCGGCCGATTGCCGGCCATCACTTCAACCAGGCGGTGCTCCTCGAGCTCGAGCAGCCGCTCGCGCCCGCGGTCCTCGGCCGCGCGTCGGCGGCGCTGCTCGCCGAGCATGATGCCTTGCGCGCCCGCTTCGACCGCGCCGGCGCCGTCTGGCGGCAGACGATCGTCCCGCCCGGCGAGCATCCGCTCCGCCACATCGATCTCGGGGCGCTGCATCCCGCCCGGAGGCAAGAGGCGCTGGAGACCGCCTGTGGCGCCCTGCAAGGCGGGTTCGACCTGGCGGCGGGTCCGCTGCTCCGCCTGGCGCTCTTCGCTCACGGTCCGCGGGAAAACCAGCGCTTGCTGATCGTCGTGCATCACCTCGTCGTCGACGGAGTCTCCTGGCGCATCCTGCTCGAAGACCTCTTCACGAGCTGCCGGCGGCTGGAGGCCGGCGAGGCGCTCTCGCCGCATCCGGCCACCACCTCTCACGCCGACTACGTGAGGAGCCTCGATGAGGCGCTGGCGGCAGGACGGTTCGACGGGGAGCGCGGCTACTGGGAGGCCCAACTGCATGCCCCGGCGCGGCCGCTGCCCGTGGATCGGGCCGGCGGCGCGAACACCGCCGGCTCGGCCCGCGAGGTCAGGGGGAGCCTGGGGGCCGAGGAAACCCGCGCCCTCGTGCAAGGCGTCCCCCAGCGCTACCGCTTGCAGGCGCGCGACGTCCTGCTGGCGGCGCTGGTGCGGACCCTTGCAGAGTGGACCGGAGAGCCGCTGGTGCAGGTCGACGTCGAGGGACACGGCCGGGAGGCTCTGACGCCCGACCAGGACCTTTCGCGCTCGGTCGGCTGGTTCACCTCCCTGTATCCGCTCGCCTTCGACCTCACGGCGGGCGGGGAGCCGGAGCAGGTCCTCCGGGCCGTCAAGGAGGCGCTGCGCACCGTCCCCCTGGGT
>DATKFK010000385.1:0-6065 GCA_035544375.1 Thermoanaerobaculia bacterium | reverse complement strand
TGGGCGGCGAACCCTCAGAATATGTCCGTACTGAACAACCTGATAATCCGATTGTGTGCCCTGGACGTTAGAGAAGAAGACAGAAAGCGGGACGAGAACGTCACGATGGAAGATCGCTTGGATCTCTCTTGCAGTGATCACATACGGCTGGAGGTGTTCTGGCCAGATCTCGAGATCGAGCGGACTACGTGTCCAACCGGGCCCATGCAGGATGCTAGCATCTGGGACCATTTGGTACAAGGACCTAAACTGCCGCACAGCCTCCGTAAGTTCCGCGCGTCGGCCGGGGAAAAGGTGATGATGCCACAACCAGATCCAATCAAACGCTGCGCTAATGCACGGCCTTTCTTTCAATGTGTAGTAGGCTTTTGCGGAGCCTAGAATAGGAGAGGCTACCTGTACGATCCGAAAAATACGCGCAACGATGTCTTGGTTCTCAGGATCCGCGACCATTAGGCGGGCAATGATTCCGCCCATACTGTGGGCTAGAATACCTATCGAATTATCCCCAGAACGCTCGCGCACCTCGCGAGCCAGCGTCTCAGCTGTAAGCTTGTTGCTCGCTCTCCAATCATAAGAGAATACGAGTAGATTCTCTGGGGCATAACCTAAACCAAGAGGAGCTAGATGGCTAAGAAAATCGAGCAGTCTGCCGTAAATGTCATGCGCCATCTTAAACGCCTTGAGTTGTCGGATCACTCCCGCCGGATACAGGCGACTCCCCAAGAGTATCTCAGGCTCTGCGGCAAACGCACTCAAGTTAGTTGTGATATCCTCTCCCCAGACCGTACGTTCAGTAAAGAGACCATAACTATCCGGCCCCCTATACTTCAGAATACTACCCATTATGCCCGGCACGAAAACCAGGAACCGCCCCCCGTCAACCATGTGCAAAGCATACCACAGACCTTGCTGCACTGCGAACACCACCGCGGTCGGGTAGTAGGGTATTCGTGTGTTACCGGCCCACCTGCAGCCGCCGTCGGTTGGGACTGTCCGCAGGCTCGGGCCGGGGCCGGATCCTACTGGCGGGCGGCTTGGTTGCCGCGACGGCGTGGTGGAGAGGGTGCACAGTAGCCTTAGCACCCCATCTTGAAGCAGATAGCAGCCTGCAACGCCGCAGTTGATCGAAACCGAGACCGCGCGAGCTGTCTATCGGCCCGAAGATGTTCATTGCAGCTAGGCCGCGACAGGCCAGCGACAACCCAGACAGAGGCTAGAGCTCTCGACGAGGTCGGACGAAACAACGTATACTATTCATTATGAGTTAGTTACGTGGCGCCCAGGACCGGAATCGAACCGTCAAATCCGTGATTGTCAGTGCTGGCGCAGGCGGACACTCACCACGGCGGCCTCGAGGAACTCGAGCCCCGGGGTGAAGACCAGGCGGCCGGAGACGGCGCGCCGTCGCAGGTCCGCGATGGCGGCCGGCGACAATTGGCCGTAGCGGCGCGAGAGCACGACCGTGACCTCGGTGTAGCCGCCGCGGGCGAGCAGGTCGAGGACGTCACGATAGGCGCCGTCGGAGGCGACCTCCAGCATCTCCCGCTCGCCGTAAAGCGCCGCCAGCTCCTCGGCGAACCAGTAGGCATCGACGACGACAGCCCGGCCAGGGGTGGCGCGCACCGCCGCGAGCAGCCGTTCGGAGCCCGTCTTCTTGAGGGCGAGCAGCCTCAGCCCCTGGCTCTCCACGGCAAGGCCCAGCAGGGCGAGCACGCCGGCGAGGGCCGCAAGCGTCCGGCGCCGGACCGGCCCCTCGGCGCCGCGCCAAAGGTCGCGTAGCGCGAGCAGCGAGACCGCGGCGAGCAGCGGATAGACATCGAGGTAGTGGCGCGGTCCCCAGATGATGCCGACGTCGGCGCGGTTCAGCGGGATCACGACGAGCACCGAAAACAGCACGCAGGCGCATGCGAGGAACCGCGCCGCACGGTCCGGGCTGGCCAGCTGCGCGCGCAGCCCCAGCAGTGCCAGCAGCAGGAAGGGCGTGTGCGGCAACAGGCCCTGCGTGTAGAGCGTGTCGAAGACCCCGCGCGGCTCGCCGGCCAGCTGCCAGGCCAGCATCCCCGCCGCCGCCGCCGCCGCGCCGAGGAGACACAGATCGAGCGCGCCCGTTCGCCCCGGCTGGCCCGGCCGCCGCCGCAGGCCGGCCAGCAGCACCAGGATGAAGGGCGCCCCGAGCAGCCCGCTCACCCATGGGTCGGGATGGAACCGCAGCAGGAAGAAGGCGAAGTCGCCGAGCTTGGCGCCGAGCGCGCGGCCCACCCCGGCAAGCCCGCCGTCACCAGCGAGGCCGCCGCCGCCCGGCCCTGCCGCGGCAAGTCCGCTGTAGGCAGCGGCGTGGATGCCGAGCGCCGCGCCAAACCACCGGTGTTGCAGCCACCAGACCGGCGCCATGACCGCGATCCACTCGCCGGCCAGGATGGCGCCGAGCCGCGGCGCCCGGAACGTCCAGAGGAAGGCCAGGAGCAGCGCCAGTGCCAGCACGTACCCCTCCTCCCGCAGCACCGTCGAGAGGGCGAGGAAGAGACCTGCCATGAGCGCCTCGCGCCCCCGTTCGAGCCGCCCGGCCCGCAGCAGCAGCACGACCGCCGCCAAGGCCGTCAGGACCGCCAGCGAGTGCTCCCAGAAGGTCATGCCATAGAACAGCAGCGGCGTGGCGAGGCCCAATGCCAGGGTGGCCGGGGCGCGCGCCGCCGCCCCCAGCCCCGCCTCCGCGAGCAGCCACGGGAACAGCGCCAGCACGGCGATCGCCGCGGCAAGCGGCAGCAGGTACAGGCCCGCGGCGCCGGCCACTCGGTACCCCGGCACCGATAGCAGCGCGAAATAGGGCAGGTAGTAGGAAACGATGCGGCCGCCGACCGCCTGGAAGTGGTGGCCTGACCAGGGGAAGAAGCGCAGCTCAGGGTCCAGATGACGCGCCGGGTAGACGATCTGGGGCGGCGCCTGGCGCTCGAAGCTCTGGACCTGGATGAAGCGGTTGCCGCCGTCGGTGATCCAGAAGACCTCCTTCGGCAGCAGCCAGGCGAAGCCGCACAGGACCGCCGCCGGCACCAGCACCGCGACCCACAGCGCGGCCCGCGAGGCGAGCCAGGAAGGCCGCGGGGCCGCGGGCGGAAGCTCCACGGCGGGATTCTGTCACGCCGCTTGGCGGGGCAGATCGCGCTTGCGCCGCGCGTGCCGCTCCGATCCCCCCTGGTGCCCGCGGCAGCTCACAGCAGCACCAGCCCCAGCCTGGCGGCGCGGATGGCGGCGTCGGTGCGGGTCTGGGCGCCCAGCTTGCCGACGATCGAGTTGACGTGGAACTTGGCGGTGTGCTCGCTGATGCCGAGCCGCTCCGCGATGCGGCGATTGGACAGGCCCTGGGCGAGCAGCTGCAGCACCTCGTGCTCGCGCGGGGTCAGCGGATCGGGCTGGGCCTGCGGGGCGGGAGCGGGGCGCAGCAGCGGCGGCAGCAGAGCGTCGTCGAAGACCAGCAGGCCGCGGGCCAGGGCGCGCAGGGCGGCGGCGAGCCGGCCGGCGTCGGCGTCGCGGAAGAGGAGGCCGCGGGCGCCGGCGGCAAGGGCCGCGGCGGCGGGCTCCTCGTCGAGCAGCAAGGCGACCGCCGGCGGCCCGTCCTCGCCGAAGGCGCCCAGGCGCTCGAGCCAGCCGAGCGCATCGGCGCCCAGGTCCCAGACGGCGGCCTGCGGCTCGTCGCGTTCCGCCGCGGCCGCGGCGCCCGACGCGTCGGCCTGCGCCACCACCGCGATGCCCGGCTCGCCGGCCAGCAGGAAGGCCAGGCCGCCACGGGCGAGCGGGTCGTCGCCCAGCAGCAGCACGCGGACGGCCGGCGGCGGGGAGCGTTCAGCCGGAGGGGGCGCCGGTGCGGACGCCGTCCCCCATGACGTCGTTGACATAGAGCATCTTCACCGCCGTGAGCACGGCGGCGACCAGCGGCACCGCGACCAGCAGGCCGAGGAAGCCGAAGACCACGGCCATCAGCGCCTGGCCGAAGATGGTGACCAGCGGCGGCAGGTTCATCCCGCGCTTCATCAGCATCGGGATCAGCACGTGGCCCTCGATCAGCTGCACCGCGGTGAAGACGATGGCCACGGCCACCGCCTTCTGCGGCGACACCAGGAAGCCCATGGCGATCGCCGGCAGCGCCGCGAGGATCGAGCCGACGGTGGGGATGAACTCCATGACCCCGGCGATGATGCCGAGCGACAGCGCCGCCTCGACGCCGAGCAGCGCCAGCGAGATCGACACCATGGAGCCGATGATCACCATGGCGATGAGCTGCGTGGCCAGCCATCGTCTCAGCGTCACGCCGATGGCGGTGATCACCTCGTCGGCGCGCTCGCGGCTGGGGTGAGGCACCAGGTGCAGCAGCCCGCGGCGGTAGACCTCGGGATCGACGCTGAAGTAGATGGCGACGAAGGTGATGAGCAGCAGGCCGGCCAGCACCTCGACCGTGGACGACAGGAACGGGAAGAGGTACCGCGTCGCCGCTCCCACCTGGCGCATCAGCCGGGCGCGCAGCGGCGTGGGCTGCCCCGGCGCCCCCGGGGCTACCGCGCCCCCCTGCCCTGCCGTTCCCGGCCGCGGCCCGCCTGGTTGCCCCGCCGCCGCGCCCGTTTGCCCAGCCACCGCGCCCGCTTGCCCAGCCACCGCGACCCTTTGCCCAGCCACCACGCCCGTTTGCCCCGCCGCCGCGCCCGTTTGCCCAGCCACCGCGCCCCCTTGCCCCGCGGCAGCGCCCGCCTGTCCCGCGGTTCCCGGCTGCCCCGCTCCCGGCCGGCCCACCGCCCCCGCCTGCCCCGCCGCCGTCCCCGGCCGCCGCGCGCCGGGACGGCCGCCGCCCGAGCGCTGCGCCGCCGGGGTCGGCGCCGGCAGGGCCTGGGAGGCGCCGGCTTCGGGCGCGGCCGTTTCGGCGGCCTGACCCTCCGCCGGCGAGACGCCGTCGAGGATCTGTCCCCAGACGCTGCCGCGGTTGGCGGCGACCCATTGATCGACCCGGTCGAGGGCCTCGGGCAGCCGCCGGCGCAGCTCGCCGAACTGCTTCTGCAGCGTCGGCGCCGCGATCGCCATCACCCCGAACAGCGCGGCGTAGGTGGCCAGCACCAGCACCCCGGCGGCGACGCCGCGCGGCACGTGGATGCGCTCGAGGTAGTCAGCCCCCCGCGCCACGCCGAGCCCGAAGAGCATCCCGACGAAGGCGGTGAGGATCAGCGGGTGCACCTCCCACAGCAGCTGCAGCCCGAAGTACAGCCCGAACACCAGCACCGCCGCGCGCAGGACGTCCTTGCTCGCCCATGCCGGCGACCGCAGGGGCCGCCGGGGCGGACCGGCCGGAGCGGCCGGGGAACGAAGGCTCGGTTCGTCCATGGGGAGTCCTGCCAAGAGAATGACCCAAAAGGCCTTCGGCGGCAACCCCGCGGGTCGGGGGGGCCGGGCGCCGCCGGACGGCCGGCGGCGTCAGGGCTCCCGCGCGCTGTCGTCGAAGCGCACCATCCGGGCTACCGACGGCTTTCCCTTGCAGTCCACGTAGAACAGCATGTAATAGGCCGGCGGCAGGTTGGCGCGCTTGGCGTTCGGCGTCCGCAAGCGGAGCTTTCCGGGGTCTTTGCCGGCAGCGGTGAACGGCAGCGCGAAGAAATGCTGGCCGTTCTCCCATCCATGCGTCGCGGACGGCAGCTTGATGAGCGCGAGCGAGCCGTTGTTGCCGGTCGCGCAATGCGCCGGCAGGTCAGCCAGCCGCAAGTCGTAGTCCTGATCACCGTGCAGGAGGTAGAACGGCTTGCCGCCGATCTCTTTGCGGAACGTGAAATCGGGCGTGGACACGGGCTCGATGGCAGTGATCGCGGCGCGCCCCTGGCAATGGGCCGGCGGCGTCTGCCGCATCTGCCGCGCCGGTCCCAATGCCTTGGCCATCCGCCGGCAGAGCCTCTTTCGCCGCGGCCCAGTCGTCATCGCGCGCGCTCATCAGCGCGCACCTCTCGCAACCGGCGTCCAGCCCGCGGCGGAGAGCCAGTCGAGATCGGCTTGCCACCCGCGGCGCGCCGCCTCTTCGGGCGCGAAGAGGGCTT
>DATKFK010000384.1:0-4609 GCA_035544375.1 Thermoanaerobaculia bacterium | reverse complement strand
GGACCGCGAGGCAGGCCAACAGGGCAATCGTTCTTTTCATCGTAACCTCCTGGAGGATGAGGGAGCCGGGATGGGCTCGCCGAATGAGCGCGCTTGAGTTTACCATAGCGTTCGTATCGCAACACGATCTTTCTTCTGCCGCATAATCGCGTCCGTGGCCACGCTCTACCGCCTCACCCTGGAGTACGAAGGCACCCGCTATCACGGATGGCAGGAACAGCAGAATGCGCGCTCGGTGGCGGGGGAGCTGCGCCGCGCCGTGCAGGAGTCGCTTCAGGAGGGCAACGCGGTCAAGGAGCTGGGCGGCTCCGGCCGCACCGATGCCGGCGTCCACGCTCTCGCCCAGACCGCGCACCTGCGCCTCGCCCGCGCGGTCGAGCCCGAAGCGCTTCGCCGCGAGGTCAACGATCGCCTGCCGGCCGACATCCACGTGCTCGCCCTGGCCGCCGCCCCGGCCGGCTTCCACGCCCGCCACTCGGCGCTCTCCCGTTCCTATCTCTACCAGGTGTCCCGCCGTCGCACCGCGCTCGCCAAGCGTTACGTCTGGTGGGTGAAGCGGCCTCTCGCGCTCGAGCGCATGGCCGCCGCGGCGGCGCTGCTTCCAGGGCGCCACGACTTCCGTCTCTTCTGCGAGCGACCGGCCGAGCAGCCCAGCACCCTGGTCGAGGTGGAACGGGCCGAGGTGGCCGCCGCCGGATCCCTGATCCTCTTCCGCCTGGTGGCCTCCCACTTCCTCTGGAAGATGGTGCGCCGCGTCACCGGCGCCCTGGTGCAGGCCGCCGCCGGCGAGCTGGACCTCGACCTCTTCGCCGCGCTCCTCGCCGCCGACCCGGCCCGCCTGGGCGGCCAGGGCCGCCGCCCGCCCCAGCCAGCCGAGTGGACGGCGCCGCCCTCCGGCCTCTTCCTCGAGCGGGTTCTCTACGCCGGCGACCCGCCGCTCGCGCCGCTCGGCGCGCCGGTCGTCGAGGTCTCCTAGCCGCGGCTAGCCGCGGCGCGCACGACGGCTCACGGGCAGGGCCGCGGTGTATGACCAGGACGCGAGGCAACGAGGTCGACGGCCGCGGCGGGAGCCCTCAGCGCGGGGCGAGGGTGACGGCGCGCAGCCGGCTGCCGGGAGGGAGGTAAACGAAGAGCAGGATCTTGCGTGGCCGCTCGAGCGTGAGCTCGGCCGCCGCCCCCGCACCGCCGGCCGGCGCTGGGCCCGCGGCGGGCACCGCTCGGGCCGCGAGCAGCTCGAGCTGCCTGCCCGCGGCATCGGCCACGCGCACCAGCGCCGGTTGCAGCACCTGCCCGGCGAGCCCGATGCGGTAACGGCCGGCGGGCAGGCAGCCGCGGAACAGGCTCCACTCGCCCTGCGTGCGGTACCGCAGCGGCCGCAGCGGGGCGGCGCGCATGCCCTCGTCCGGAACGAAGGCGTCCGCCGCCGGCAGCTCGGCCGCGGGCGGGCAGGCGGCGAGGTCCGGATCGATGCGGAACAGGCGCAGCACCGGGCCCACCTGCAGGTCGTCCGGGAGCCACTCCTTGACCAGCGGAAAGGTGCGGAAGATCTGGTCGTAGCGGCCAGCCAGCTGGCGCTGGTTGTCGGTGAACAGCGCCCGCGGGTCACGGAAGCGCGAGTAGGCGGCGCTCGACAGCAGCAGGTAGTCGTTGTCCGGCCGCCGCAGGTCCTCGAACGGGATGCGGCCGGCGAAGCGCTCTTGCGTGACCGCGAACCTGCCCGGCGTGAAGTCGGGCGTATACGACTCCTTGACGATGGCGGCGCCGGGGGGCAGGTGGGCGACGATCCAGGCCGCGGCCTCCTCGCGCGTGCTGGGGGAGACGTAGCCGATGGTCTGGCGGACCGTCAGCTCGGCCGGCGGCCACAGGCAGGCGACGGCGAGCGCCCCCGCGGCCCAGCGCCAGGCGGCCCCGCCCGGGCGGCGCACGAGACCGGCGGGCGTCCGGGCGGCGAGATCCAGCCACTCCGCCATCCCTACCCCAAGGTAGACGGCGAGGACCGGCAGCACCGGGTAGAGGTTGCGCTTGACGACCATGTTCATCGACGCCACCAGCGCCAGGTAGGCGACGGGGTAGGGCGCCAGCCAGAGCAGCCAGGCGAGGCGCCGCCGGGCGTCGGGCCGGCGCCGCACGGCGAGCAGCAGGAGCCCCGAGAGCCCGGCCCCGAGCGCCGGCCAGCCGAAGGTCTCGACCAGCTGGCCGGCGTAGAAGCCGGCGTTGCTCTCCGGCATCACGCCCAGCCAGCCGCCCTGCCCGTACTGGCGGGCGCCGTAGAAGATGCCGCGCGGGCCCGCGAAGGCCAGGCCGGGATAGACCAGCAGGCTCGGCATTGCCGCCACCACCGTGAGCGCCGCGGCGAGCGCTGCCCATACCAGGCCGGCGTTCCAGTCGCGGCGGCGCGCCCGCCAGCTCGCCCACACCGCGGCGATGCCCAGGGCCACCAGCCCTGCCGGATACTTGCTGGCCGCCGCCAGGCCGGCCGCGACTCCGGCCAGCGCGTAGTCTCGGGGGCTCTCCCGCGCCATGAGCCGCACCACGTAGAGCAGGCAGACGGTGGCGAAGAACGCCGACGGCACGTCGCAGGTGTTGAGGTGCGATCCCTCGTTGAACAGCGCCGAGACGATCAGCGTGCCGGCCGCCAGGGCCGCCGCGGCGTGCCCGGTCCCGGGCAGACCGGTGCCCCCGCCGTCCCGGGCCTCCCCGCCGTCGCCGCCGCCCAGGCGCTTGGCGATCGCGTAGACCGGCACCACGGTCAACGCCGACAGCAGCGCCACGAGGCCGCGCAGCAGCAGCCAGGCGACGGCGAGCGGATCGGCCAGGCCGTAGAGACGCCGCGCCATGGCCGCCACCCCGGCCGGGAAGAGCCCGGCGGCCCACAGCGTCAGGGCATCGGCGTAGTACGTCAGGTGCGGATAGACGAAGGTGCGGCTGAGCAGCTCGCCGCCGTCGATCGACGTGGCGTGATGGTAGTAGGTGCCCTCGTCGGCGTAGTACCTGCCGCTCACCTCGGAGTCGATGCCGGCAAAGCGCACCGCGAGCGCCAGCGCCACCAGGACCGGCAGCGCCAGCGCGGCCAGCCTGCGCCCTGGCCGCTGCTCGAGCCGCGCCGCCAGGGCCGCCGCCAGCCAGCAGACGCCGGCGCCGAGCGTCAGGGCGAGCGCCGCGCGGCAAAGCGCCGCCGGCACGGCATGGCCGCCCTCGCCTCGCCGCGAGATGTCGAGCAGCCACAGCGCGACGACCAGGGCAGCCAGCGCCGCCGCCGCCAGGCCGCAGCGCCGCCGCCGCCGCTGCCAGGGCGTCTCGCCGCGCGCCGCCGCGGCCGCCGGCTGCATGGTCATGGACGCGAGATTGTAGCCGGCGGCCGCCAAATCCCGCATAGAATCCGCCCTGCCATGCCGACCGTCCGCTTCGCCGCCGCCCTCGCCCTGCTCGGCCTCGCCGCCGCCGGCTGCTCGACGCTGCAGCGGGTGGCGGTGAACAAGGCCGGCGACGCGCTGGCGCAGGGCGGCTCGGTCTATGCCGGCGACGACGACCCGGAGCTGGTCTGGCAGGCGGTGCCGTTCGGCCTCAAGACCATCGAGAGCCTGCTGGCGCAGTCGCCGCGGCATCGGGGCCTGCTGCTGGCCGCGGCGAGCGGCTTCACCGAGTACGCCTACGGCGCGCTGCAGCAGGAGGCCGACTTCGTGGAGGCGAAGGACCTGGCGCGCGCCACGGAGCTGCGCAACCGGGCGCGCAAGCTCTACCTGCGCGCCCTGGGCTACGGGTTCCGCGGCCTGGAGGCCGACCTCCCCGACCTGCGCGCCCGGCTGCGCGCCGAGGCCGATCCCGACCGCGCCCTGGCCGGCGCCGGCAAGGAGCAGGTGCCGCTGCTCTACTGGACCGGAGCGGCCTGGGGCGCCGCCATCGCGATCTCCAAGAACGATCCCGAGCTGGTCGCCGACCAGGCGCGCGCCGCCGCCCTGGTCCGGCGCGGGCTGGCGCTCGACGAGGGGTTCGGCGCCGGCGCCGGCCACGACTTCATGATCGCCTACGAGGGCGGCAGGCTGGCGGTGGGCGGGTCGCTCGCCGAGGCGCGCCGCCACCTCGAGCGGGCGCTCGCGCTGTCGCAGGGCCACCGGGCGGCGCCGCTGGTCGGCTTCGCCGAGGCGGTGTCGGTGGGGCGTCAGGACAAGGCCGAGTTCAAGCAGCTGCTCGACCGGGTGCTGGCCGTGGACGTCGACGCGGCGCCGGATTTCCGCCTGGCGAACGTGCTGGCCCAGCGCCGCGCGCGCTGGCTGCTCGGCCGGATCGACGAGCTGTTCGTGGAATGAAGCGGCCAACCGTGAAGGGAGCCACAGGATGAAAGAAACTTCGCCGGGGCCGCGGGCCCCGCTCGGGCCGCGGCTGCCGCGGCTCCACCTGTTGCGGCTGCTGCCGCCGAGCATCGCCCTGGCGGCATTCGCCGCCTGGCTCGCCGCCGCCGGCCCGGCCGCGGCGCAGCAGCAGGTGGTGATCAAGATGGCGACGCTGGTGCCCGAGGGGTCGTCGTGGCACCTGATCATCAAGGAGATGGCCGACAAGTGGAAGACCGTCTCCGGCGGCAGGGTGGTGGTTCGCCTCTACGCCGGCGGCG
>DATKFK010000383.1:0-2459 GCA_035544375.1 Thermoanaerobaculia bacterium | reverse complement strand
GCTGAACTACGCCAGCGACGTGGACGTGATCTTCGTGGCCGAGCCGGCCGACGCGGCCGCGGAGCGCCTCGCCGCCGCGGTCATCCAGGTGTGCGCCCGGTTTACCCCCGAGGGCAGCATCTTCCCGGTCGACCCGAACCTGCGTCCCGAGGGACGCCACGGCCCGCTGGTCCGCACCCTGGCCAGCCACCGCGCTTACTACGAGCGGTGGGCCAAGACCTGGGAGTTCCAGGCCCTGCTGAAGGCCCGGCCGGTGGCCGGCGACCCGTCCCTCGGCGAGGAGTACATCGCCACGATGTCCCCGATGGTCTGGCAGGCCGCCCGGCGCGGGGAGCACTTCGTCGAGGATGTGCAGGCGATGCGCCGCCGGGTGGAGCAATCGCTGCCGGCCAGCGAGGCGGGCCGCGAGCTGAAGCTCGGCCCCGGCGGGCTGCGGGACATCGAGTTCGCCGTGCAGCTGCTCCAGCTCGTACACGGCGGCGCGGACGAGTCGGTGCGCTCCCCGGCGACCCTGCCGGCGCTCGCCGAGCTCGCGGCCGGCGGCTACGTCGGCCGCACCGACGCCGACGACCTGGCCGCGGCCTACCGCTTCCTGCGCCGCACCGAGCATCTGCTCCAGCTCTACCGGCTGAGCCGCACCCACACCCTGCCCGACGATCCCGCCGTCCTGCGCAGGCTAGGAAGGGCATTTTTCCATAACGACATCGGTGCTTCCCCCGAGGCACAGTTCGACGAGCTGTGGCGCCGGCACGCCCGGCAGGTCCGGCGGTTGCATGAGAAGCTCTTCTACCGCCCGCTGCTCGACGCGGTGGCGCGTCTCCCGTCCGAGGAGGCCAGGCTCACTCCGGAGGCGGCCCGGGCCCGGCTGGAAGCACTCGGCTACGCCGATCCGGCGGGCGCGCTGCGGCACATCGACGCGCTCACGTCCGGGGTGTCCCGCCGCGCGGCGATCCAGCGCACGCTGCTGCCGGTGCTGCTCGGGTGGTTCGCCGGTTACGCCGAGCCGGATGCCGCGCTGCTCGCGTTCCGGCAGGTGAGCGACGCGCTGGGGGAGTCACCCTGGTACCTGCGGCTGCTCCGTGACGAGACCAAGGCCGCCGAGCGGATGGCTCGGGTGCTCGCCTCCAGCCGCTACGCCACCGGCCTGCTGCTGCGCGCGCCCGAGGCGGTCGCGATGTTCGGCGACGACGCCGAACTGGTCGCCCGCGGCGAGCCGGTGCTCACGGGGGAGATGCTCGCCGCCACCAAACGGCACGGCGACGACGCCGAGGCGGCGGTGGCCACGGTCCGTTCGCTGCGCCGCCGCGAGCTGCTCCGGATCGCCTCCGCCGACATCCTCGGCGCCCGTGCTGATCGGCAGAGTGATGACCTGTCCGTGGTGGGGGCGGCGCTGTCCGCGGTGACTGGCGCCACCCTGCGGGCCGCGCTCGCCGCCGCGACCGGGAAGGTCGAAGCCGAGCTGCGCGGCCCGTTGCCGACCCGGTTCGCGGTGATCGCGATGGGCCGGTTCGGCGGGCGCGAGTCCGGCTACGGCAGCGATGCCGACGTGCTTTTCGTGCACGACCCGCTGCCGGGTGCGGACGAGAAGCAGGCCTCGGACGCCGCCCACGCCGTGGCGTCCGAACTGCGCCGCCTGCTGGCCCTGCCGGTGCCGGACCCGCCCCTGCTGGTCGACGCCGACTTGCGCCCGGAGGGCCGGCAGGGCCCGCTGGTCCGCACCCTCGCCGCGTACCGCGCCTACTACCGCCGCTGGTCCGCGCCCTGGGAGGCGCAGGCGCTGCTGCGCGCCGAGCCGGCCGCCGGAGACCCCGCCCTCGGCCACGAGTTCGTCGCGATGGCGGAGGAGTTCCGCTATCCGGCGGGCGGCATCGGCGACACCGCGGTGCGCGAGATCCGCCGGATCAAGGCCCGGGTGGAGGGCGAGCGGATTCCGCGCGGCGTGGACCCGGCGCTGCACCTCAAGCTCGGCCCCGGCGGCCTGTCGGATGTGGAGTGGACGATCCAGCTGCTCCAGCTGCGGCACGGGTACGAGGTGCCCGGGCTGCGCACCACCCGGACCGTCCCGGCCATCGCCGCCGCGGTCGAGGCCGGCCTGCTGCCCGCCGACGCGGCCCGGGCGCTGACCGGCAGCTGGGAACTGGCGTCCCGGATCAGGAACGCGATCGTGCTGGTGGCGGGGCGCCCGGCGGACACGCTGCCCGCCCGCCGGGCCGAGGCCACCGCGGTCGCCCGGCTGCTCGGTTACGCCCCGCCCACTCTGCTCGCCGACACTGGTGCCCAGGCCCTCGAGCAGGATTACCGTCGCGCCGCCCGCCGCGCCCGCGCCGCGATGGAGCCTCTTTTCTACGGCTGAGGCGGTGCCGGCGGCGCGCTGATGCAGGTTGGCGCCGGCGGCGAGGTGATCTCACCAACCGAGCCGCCGGCCCTGCCCTGCGCGGTCGTGGTGGTCTGGAAGCCGA
>DATKFK010000382.1:0-3224 GCA_035544375.1 Thermoanaerobaculia bacterium | reverse complement strand
GGCGGCCCCTGCATGCCGGCGGTAGGCCGGCAGGCCCGGCCGGGCTGAGGGTGGGGCCGCCGTCGGCTTTTGGCGGCTGTCGATTACCATTGCGACACATGGGGCAGGTACGGCAGGCTGGGGCGGCCGGCGACCGGCGGCGGCGCGGGCTGGAGGTTTTGCTGCTGCTGGCGGCGGCGGCGGTGTTCGGCTGCGTTTGCAGCTTGCCGCTGGAGCTGGCGGCGGGAGCAGGGGTCGCCGGCGCGCCACCGGGATGGCTGCTGCCCCTCGACGATGCCTACATCTTCGTCCGCTATGCGCAGCAGGCGGCGCGTGGCTTGCCCTGGCAGTGGAACACTGGGGAGCCTTCGACTGGAACCTCGTCGGCGCTTTGGCCCTGGCTGCTGGTACCGCCTCACTGGATGTCCGGCGACCTGGCGGTGTGGTCGCGCTGGTCGCGCTGGATGGGGATTGCAAGCCTGTGGGCATTGGGACTCGCGGCGGCGCGCGCGCTGCGGGCCGCGGGGTTGCGGGAACCGTGGCCGCTGGCCGGCGCCCTCTGCCTGGTGTGGTCGGGGCCGATCGGTTTCGGCGCGACGGCGGGAATGGAGAGCGCGGCCAACGCGGCGCTCCTGGTGCTGGCTTGCGCGCTGTGGATGGAGTGCCTGGACGATGGCAGCGCCACGGGGGCTGCGGCGGAGGGTGACGCGAGGGCGACAACGACGGCAGGCCCGGCAGGCGGCTCCGGCATCGCGGCAGGGAAGGGCCAGACGCCGGTTTGGCGCTCGGCGCGGGCCTGGGCCTTGATCGTGACCGCGGCACTGCCGCTGGCCCGGCCCGAGAACGGCGCGCTGACGGCGCTGGCGGCGGCGGTCCTGGCGCTGGGGGCACGACGCCTGCCTTGGCCGCGCTGGACCGGCGCGGCGGTGCTGCTGCCAGGGGCGCTGCTGGCCTGGTGCAACTGGCGCGCGACCGGCTTGCTCGAGCCCGCCGGCGCCCTCGCCAAGTCATGGCTCCATCTGCCTTTCCTGCCTCTCGGAGCCCGGGCCGGCAGCTATCTCCGCGTGCTGCGCGGCGGGCTCTTGCCGGTGTACCTGGGCACCAACCCGACGGCGCTCTGGCCCCCGGTCGGCTTGATGGCGGTGGCGACCGCCGCGGCGGTGGCGTTCGCCACCCCCTCGCGGGTGCGCCGCACCGTGCGCGACGGCGACTCAGGGCGAGACCACCGCCCAGCCACGGAGGCGCTGGCGCGCCTGGCGCCGCTTGCCGCGGCCTGGCTCGTGCTGGCGGCGCTGGCGCCGCTGTCGATCCTGCTGCTGTGGCAGGAGATGCGCCATCACCACGCCGGCCTGGCGCTGGCCTGGCTGCTTGCCTTTGCCGGCGCCGGGCTGGCCAGCGAGGCCCTTGCGGCGCGCCGCCGGAAGCGCCGGGCGGCGCCCGCGGGCGAAGCGCCGGCATCCCGCTGGCAATCGGCGCCGCTCGTCCTGCCGGTGCTGCTGGTGGCCGCGTTCCCGCACTGGGCCCGCGAGTCGGCGCGGGGCACGGTCGAGCTCTACCGCGGCCACGCGCGGGCGGCGGCGTGGCTTGCGGCGCACGCTCACCAGGAGGCGCTGCTGCTCACCGACGCCGGGCTGCTGTCCGTCGCTCACGACGGCCCGGCCGTCGACGCCCTTGGGTTGTGCAGCCCCGATCTGACCGAGCCTGCCCTGCACGGGCCCGGAGCGCTGGTCGAGAGCCTGGCCAGGCGGCGCCCCCTGCCGGAGATCGCGGCGGTCGAGCCCAAGCTGCTGAAGCTGCCGCTCCTCGGCGCACCGCTGCTGCCGGGACCGGCGCCCGCGGGCGAGATCACGGTGCTGGCGCGTGTGCGCCGCGACCTGCTGGCCGGCACGGTCCTCGACGGCCAGGGGCTCGACTTCGCCTACCTGCCGGACGAGCGGCGCCACCACCTGCGCTGGCACCCGGCGCCGCTGCCGCCGCATACCAGCGCCGCCCTGCTCCTGCCGGGGCCGGATGCGGCCGCGGGCGGCCTGGCGTTGCAAGGATGCCGGCCGCTGTTCGGCACCGTCGAGCTCGACCTGCCGCCGGGCATCGCCGAGGTGCGCCTGCGGGCCGCGGCGCTGGCGCCGCGCGCCGTGGCCGAGGTGGTCGTCGCCGCCGGCGGCGAGGCCGGGACCGCCGGGCGGCCGTTCGCTCTCGGGAGGCTGACGGCGGATCGCTGGTCGGATACGGCCCTGACCCTGCCGGAGGGCGCGTCGCTGCTGTGGCTGGCACGGCGCGGCCCCGGGGTGCCCTGCCTGGAATCGCTGCGCTTCTCCGGCCCCGCCGGAGCGCGGTAGCGACGGGCGGCCGCGGAGCGAGCCGCGGCGCGCCAAGGCCGCGGCGTGGTGAGAGGATGAGGCCATGAGGGAGACGCCGGCCCGGTCCGCGGAGCAAGAGGTGCTGCGGCTGGCGCGCGAGGTGGCGCGCGAGATGCGCCCGGCGCCGGCGGCGGCGTCGCCGCGGCCGGTCGAGCTGGGGTCGTCTCTCGAGCGCGACCTGGGGCTCGACAGCCTGGGAAGGGCGGAGCTGGTGGCGCGGCTCGAGCGGGCCTTCGCGGTGAGGCTGCCGGAGGAGGTGCTGGGCAGCGCCGAGACCCCGGCGGACCTGGCGCGGGCGCTGGCGCGGGCCGGGGTGGGCGGCGCGGCCGCCGCCGGCACCGCGGGAGCCCATGCCCGGGAGGCGGAGGCTGCCGCGGCGACCTTCGAGGGCGGGGCGGCCGAAGCCGCGCCGGAGCGGACGCGGTCGCTGGTGGAGGTCCTCGAATGGCACGCCGAACGCCACCCGCGGCGGCGCCACCTGCTGTTCTACTCCGGCGACGGCGCGCCCCAGGAGCTGACCTATGGCGACCTGCTGCAGCGGGCGCGGCGGATCGCGGCCGGCCTGGGGGCGGCCGGGGTCGAGCGCGGGCAGGCGGTCGGGCTGATGCTGCCGAGCGGCCATGACTACTTCGCGGCCTTCTGCGGCGTGCTGCTGGCCGGCGCGGTGCCGGTGCCGCTCTACCCGCCGGCGAGGCGCAGCCAGATCGAGGACCACCTGCGGCGGCAGGCCGGCATCCTCACCACCTCGCGGGCAGTGGCGCTGATCACCTTCCAGGAGGTGATGACCGTGGCCCGCCTGCTGCGGGCGCAGGTCCTGGGCCTGGAGCGGGTGGTCACCGTGGCGGAGCTGGAGGCGGGCAGCGGTGGCGGCGGCGGGGGAGGTGGCGG
>DATKFK010000381.1:0-2398 GCA_035544375.1 Thermoanaerobaculia bacterium | reverse complement strand
GCCCGCGGCCAGCCGCGCGGCGGCGGCGGCCAGCTCCGCCCGGCCGGCGCGAGGACCGTCCAGCAGCAGGCGGTAGTCCTGCGTCCAGAGCTGGGCGTTGCGTGCCATCGGCTTGCCATACAGGCCAAGATCGTCGGCCGCGGTGCTGAACAGGACGTGCGCCATGCGGTCCTCGAAGCCCTCGACCGCCAGCGCGTCCTGGTGCCGCTCGACCCGCTGCCAGCGATGGGTGCGCCTGAAGGTGTTGCGCATCGGCCCGTGCTCGGTCGCCGGCTCCGGGTGATCGGGGTGGTGCTCGTGCAGCCAGCCCGATTGCGGGATGCGCAGCCGGTTGAGGCGTTCGCTGCGCTCGATCGGATGGAGCAGCGGGATTTGCAGGGCCAGCGACAGCTCGCCGGCCAGGGTGCGGTAGGGCGGCGCCCCCCAGAACAGCAGGCTGCCGGGGAAAGGGAGCAGGTGAAGCCGGCTTTCGAGGTAGGCGCGGCGCAGCTCTTCGGGCAGGCCGGCGAACGGCCGAAAGGTCAGCAGGTAGCTCGCGTCGGATGCCGGCTGGCCCTCCCGCCACAGCAGCGGCGCCGTCCACGAGGGCAGCTCGTCCTCGCGCCAGAAGCCGATACTGTCGCCGCCCGCACCGGCGGCGGCCACGCCGTCTTCGACGCCGCCGGGCAGGATGCGAAAGCCTCGCGCCAGCAGGTCGCGGATCGCGTCGTCGGCGGGGAGCGGCGGCGCCCCGGCATCGCCTGCCGCGGGCGAGGCGGCGTCGTCTGCGCCGTTTGCGTCGGGGGCGGCGGGAGCCGTCAGCCGCCGGCAGAACGCGAGGGCCGAAGCCGCGGCGATCTCCCTGCCGGGCGCGCTGAAGAAGCCGCGCCAGAACGGCCGGGCCGGGCCCTGCTCGCTGGCGCCGAACAAGGTCCAGCGCACCCGCCCCTTGTCGTCTTGCGTGCGCGCCAGGGCGAGTGCCGCAAGCGCCAGGTACCGCTCGTGCCGCGGCGCGCCGGCATCCGCCAGCGGCTCCGGCCAGAAAGGGTTGTCGCGCAGCTTGACCCTGCCGATGCCATGGCCTGGCAGGCGGCGTCCGAGCCGCTGCAGCGCGCCGAGCAGCTCCGCCGCCAGGTGGGCGAGCCCCGGACGCAGCTCGAAGGTCTCCTCGTACTCGGTGACGTGCCAGCCCCAGGGGTCGTCCGCCGCGAACAGCAGCGGGTCCCCCGTGCCGCCATAGGCGCGCCGGCCCAGGCGCGGCGGCGGCATGAACTCGGAGTAAGCGGCGATCGGGTAGGCGCCGGGCCGGCGGGCCCACGGTCCGGGCGGCAGCAGCTGCTTCCATCCCGCGGATGGCTCGGTCACTGGCGACCTCGGGTCCCGGGCCCCCGTTGAGTACGGCGGCGTGCGGCGGCGCAGCAGCTCTGCCAAGCCGCCCCGGGGCGGCCGGCGGCCCGATTATAGCCGCGGCTCTTGCCGTCCCGGCGCGCGCCCGTGCCCGGAGCGCCGTGCGCGGGCGCCGCCCGGAACCGATCGCCCGCTGCGGCGTTACGATCAACCGGGGATGTCTCCGCCGCCGCGGCGGCCGCCGGGGGATTGCCCCGGCAGGCGCGCCCGCTGCCGGCCTGTCTCATGCCATGCCATCCAGGCTGCGCCGGCGCCTCGCCGCGACGGAAGAGACGCCACAGCCGCCGAAAAGGAGAGTCGATGCGCCACCGCTGCCGTCCCCTGCCAGCCCCCGGCTTGCCCGCCGCTCCCGGCATCGCCGCCTCCACCTCTGTCCGCACCGCGGCCGCCGTCCTGGGTCTCGGGATCTGCGGCATCCTCGGAGGATTCGCCGCCGCCTCCCCGGCCGCCGCGGCGCAGGCTGGCACCGCTCCCGCCCGGGCCGCGACGCCGGCGCCGCCAACCGGTTACCGCATCCACAAGACCATCGCCCTGGGCGGCGACGGCGGCTGGGACTACCTGGCCTTCGACAGCGCCGCCCGCCGCCTGTACATCACCCGCTCGACGCGGGTGGTGGTGCTCGACCCGGACAGCGGCAAGACCGTGGGGGAGATCCCCAACCTCTCGGGGGTGCAAGGCGTGGCGCTGGCGCAGGACCTGGGGCGGGGCTTCATCAGCAACGGGCGCTCCGACCAGGTGACGGTGTTCGACCTCAAGACCCTTGGGGTCTTGTCGGAGCTCAAGTCGACAGGCCAGAACCCCGACGCCATCCTCTACGATCCCGCCACCCACCGGGTCTTCGCCTTCAACGGCCGTAGCGGCAGCGCCACGGTCTTCGAGGGCGCCTCGGGCAAGGTGGCCGGCACCATCCCCCTGGGTGGCAAGCCGGAGTTCGCGGCGAGCGACGGCAAGGGTTCGGTGTTCGTCAACATCGAGGACAAGAACGAGCTGGTGGCCATCGACGCCGCCGCGG
>DATKFK010000380.1:0-2207 GCA_035544375.1 Thermoanaerobaculia bacterium | reverse complement strand
TCGGCGCAGATCGCCACCACCGTTTCCGGGCCGACGCCTCTGCCGCGCAGCTCGTCTGCCCAGCGGTCGGCCAGGGCGTCGAGCTGGCGGTAGGTGAGGCGCTCGGCGGGGTCGGCGGTGACCGCGACCGCGTCGGGGCTGCGCCTGGCCTGCTCCTCGACCAGGTGGTGCAGGCAGGCCGCCCGCGGCCAGGCGGCCGCGGTGTCGTTCCACTCGCGGAGCTGCTGGCGCTCCTGGTTGCCGAGCAGCGGCAGCCGCGCCACCCTGGAGCCCGGGTGGCGGGCGGCGCCCGCGAGCAGGGTCGCGTAGTGGCGCAGCAGGCGCTCGGCGAGGGCGCCGCTCCACAGGTCCGCCGCGGCCTCGAGCGTCAGGCGCAGGCCCTGGTCCTGCCCGCCCTGCCGCTCCTCCTCGACGATCAGCGACAGGTCGAACCCGGCGGCGCCGCCCACCGCGCCGTCGAGCCGCAGGGAAGGCAGGGACGAGAGGCGGCCGGCCGGTCGCGGGTCGGCGGCCGCGTGCCGCCGCCAGGACAGGCACGCCTGGACGCGCGGGTCGCGGCCGGTTGCGGGCTCGGGCCGCGGCTCCTCGGGCAGCGCCTCGAAAGGCAGGTCCTGGTGGGCGAAGGCGCTCAGCGCGGCGTCGCGCGCCGCCGCCAGCAGGCTGTCGAACGCGGCCTCGCCGTCCACCCGCAGCCGCTGCACCAGGGTGTCGCCGAAATTGCCGATCAGGCCTTCGAGCTCCGGCCGCGGGCGCTGGGCCACCGGGGTGGCGATCCGCAGATCGTCCTGGCCGGTGTAGCGCGCCAGCAGCGCCGCGAAGCCGGCGAGGCCCAGCATGAAGGGTGTCGCCCCCTCCCGGTGCGCCGCCTGCCGCAGCAGCGCCGCGGTCTCGGCCGGCAGGTGCAGCTCGTGCCGGCTGAAACCGGCCGCGGCCGTCGCCGCCGGCGGCAGCGCGCGGAGGCGATCGGCGGGCAGCGGCAGCGGGCCGGGAGTGTCGTCGAGCTGGCGCCGCCACCAGGCGTGCAGGCGTGCGAGGGCCTCCTGCGGCCAGGTTCGCTGCCAGGCGGCAAAGTCGCCGTACTGCACCGGTAGCGCGGGCATGGCGGAGCCGAGGGCGCTGGCGGGGCCCGTCGCGGCCGCGGCCGGGTACAGCGCCGCCAGCTCGCCGCAGAGGACCGGCGCGGACGCCTCGTCCGCGGCGAGCGGGTGCAGGGCGAGCAGCAACACGTGCGTCCCGCCGTCGATCCTCGCCAGGCAGGCGCGCAGCAGCAGGCCGTGCGCCAGGTCGAACGGGCTGGCGGCTTGCCGGCGCGCCAGCCGCGCCAGCTCCGCGCGCCAGGGAGGTCGCGGTCCGAGCGGCGCCAGATCGACCACGGGCAGGGGACAGGGCCGTGCCGCCGTCACCTCCTGCCGGGGCTCGCCGTCCACCTCGGCGAAGCGGGTGCGCAGCATCTCGTGACGGCGCACGATCTCTCCCAGGCAGGCGGCCAGCCGCGGCGCATGGAGCGGCCCGCGCAGCTCGCAGCGCCACGACAGGTTCCGCAGCGCGCCAGCCGGCGCCAGCCGGTCGAGCCGCCAGAGCCGTTGCTGGACGAAGGAGAGCGGCAGCGGCCGGGCCCGCGCGGCCGCCGGGAGCGGCACGAGCGGCGGCAGGGCGATCTCCCCCGCCGCCTCCGCCGCCACGCCGGCCGCGGGGACGGGCGGCGGCGAAGGCGTGCCCGCGGCAAGCGGTGCGGCGGCCGCGGCGAGCGCGGGTGCGGCCGGCCCGGGTTCCTCGCCGCGCCGGGCGAGGGCCTGCCGGTCCACCTTGCCGCTGGCGTCGAGCGGCAGGCTCGCGAGCGCCACGAAGCCGGCCGGCACCATGTAGCCGGGCAGCCGGCGGCGCAGCAGCTCGCGCAGCTGGGCCGCGTCCGGGACCTCCGGCCCCGGATCGCGCGGCGTGAAGTAGGCCAGCAGGCGGCCGCCGCGCGCGATGACCGCCGCCTCGCGCACCCCGGGATGACTGGCCAGGGCGGCCTCGATCTCGCCGAGCTCGATGCGGTAGCCCTGGATCTTCACCTGGCGGTCGAGCCGGCCCAGGAATTCGATCTCGCCGGTGGCCAGGAAGCGCACCAGGTCGCCGGTGCGGTACAGCCGCCCGCCCGGCCTGCCGTCGTGCCCGGCGCCGCCTCCGAACGGGTCGGGCACGAAGCGCTCGGCCGTCAGCTC
>DATKFK010000379.1:0-3058 GCA_035544375.1 Thermoanaerobaculia bacterium | reverse complement strand
GGTCCTGGCGCCGGAAGCGCACCGGCGGCAGGTCGGGTGCGAGGTCGAGCGCGATCTCGACGCCGCGGCGGCCGGCAAGCGCCAGCAGGAAGGGCATGGTCTCGGCGACGACCTGGGCGGTGTCCACCGGCCCTTCGCTCGAGCGCCCCGATCCCGCCACCCGCAGCATGTTGGAGAAGATGCGCTGGCAGAGGCGGGCGTTGTCGATGATCACGCCAAGGTCGCGGTCGAACATGTCGCGGTCCAGCGGCCCATGACGCAGCTCGAAACGCATCTGCTGGGCCAGCGGCAGGATGCTGCCGACGGCGTTGTTGACGTCGTGCGCCACGGCATGGGACAGAGTCACCAGGCTGGCCTTGACCTCGGCTGCCACGGCCTGCATCTCGAGCGACCGGTTCACCCGGGCATTGCGCATCGCGACCGCCGCGGCCGGCAGGAAGCGCTCGACCACCGCGACGTCGCGGCCCGCGAACGGCGGCCGTTGCCACGCCGCCATCTTGAGGATGCCCATCAGCTCGTCGCCGAAGAACAGGGGCGCCGACAGCAAGCTGGCGACCGGCGGCATGCCTGCCTCGCGCTGGTAGTCCAGCAGCTCGCCCGCCAGCTCCGCAAACGGCGGACCGCCGATCTCGATGGCACGGCAGATCCGCGCGATACGCTCCGGCGACACCCGGATCTCGCGGCCCACGAAGGGGCTCTTCGCCTTGGTCCAGACGATCTTCTCGGCCTCGACGCGGAAGGCGCCGCGCTCGCGGTCGTAGGCCAGGAAGGCCGAGGAATGATCGTAGTCGACGAGCTGGTGCAGGCCGTCGAGGATCTGGTAGGCGAGGTCCCGCGGCCGCAGCTCGGAGACGACTTTTTCCCGGATGCGGTCGAGCACCCGCGTCTGGCGGTCGTCCTCGCGGTGCGCCAGCTCCTCCGCCAGCACCCCGCACAGGCGGTCGAGCACCCGCCGCGCCCAGGGTGCCATCTCGCCCTGCCGGCGCGCCGCGCACACCACCGCCACCTGCCGGCCATGCACCAGGAGCGGCTCGAGCACCACGCCGGGCGGGATGGGCGGGTGCTCCTGGCGCAGGAAGCGGCCGGCGAGGACCTCGTCGCACAGCAGCGGGTCGCCGGAGAGCAGGCGGCCGCCGGGAAGCAGCCGCTCGCCCTGGCCGCCATGCGTCAGCCAGCACGCATCGGCCGCCAGCCGCAGCCGCACCGCATCGAGGAAGTGGCTGACCAGCTTGCGCGACGGCGCCACCTCCCGCAGGTTGCCGGACAGGATCGGCGCGAACAGCTCGGGCGGCACTTTGGCGAGGTCGATCATCCAGGCGCTCTCCTGGCGGCGAACGAGGGAGCATCTTAGCCGAGCCGCCGGGGGCGGTAATGTAGCATAAGGTGCCGGCGATGCTATTCTCGCCGCACGGTCGAAAGGCTGCTTCGAGGAAGGAGGCCCCCATGCGGGTCCACAAGGCGAGCGGCGCCCTGCCGCCGATCGGCATGATCGCCGTGATCGGCATCATCGGCATCACCGGATTGTCGCTCACGGCGACCCTGGCCGGCTGCGGCCGGCATTCCGGCGGGACGGCGGCGAACGCCGGCGGCGACGCCTCCACCCAGGGGTCGGGGGACCAAAGCCAGGCGGAGCGCACCAAGGCGATGGAGGCGAAGGCGCGCGAGCTGGACCAGAAGGCCGCCGACATCCAGAGCATGCAGGGCACCGAGCAGGAGAAGATCGACGCGGTCAACAAGCTCGAGCAGGAGCGCCAGGAGCTCAACAAGATGGGCGGCGACAGCTCGACCCCCGCGACGCCGCCGCAGTGACCGGCAGCCGGGGCCCAGGAGTGCGGCAGCGCGGCAGCGCCAGCGGTACCTGGCCGCCCTGCCGCCGCCCTGGCCGTCCGATTGAACCGCGGGGGGCTACGGGGGGAACCTACCGCCTGTAACGCCGCCCGTCGCATGCCGCGACCGGTGACGCCGTGCTGTATGGATCTCTCGGCTGGCAGTCTTGGAGGGTTGCGGGATGACGAGCGCGGCGGGGTTGCGGCGGCAGGAGCGCCGGAGAGTCGTCGGCCCTGGACTTTTTCTCCTGGCGGCAGGCGTGGGGCTGGCGGTGTCCGGAGCGGACCACCCAGCGTGGGGGCAGGCCGCTGACGCCGCGGCCCTGACGAGCGCGACCCCAGCGGCGCGAAGCGACGCCACCTTGGCACCGGCGCAGGCCGACGCCACTCCGGCGCCGGCGCGGCGGTTCAGGCTCGGCGTCGAGCTCGACACCAACTTCCGCCACAGCGACGACACGCGGGTCGCCTTCCATCCGGCCTACGTCCGGGCGCAGGAGACGGTGGACCCGGGCTCGCACGCCGAGGTTTCCGACGTCTCCCTGCTGGCGGACTACGATCCCTCCCCGCTGTGGCACGCCCATCTGCGGTTCAACGGCGTCAGCCTCTACTACCGCAACCCCACCTCGACCGATCACCAGTACGACCTTGCCGAGCTCTGGGTGCGCTTTGGCCGCGAGACCCGCATGGCGGTGGTGCCCGAGCAGCCGGGGGCCTATCTCAAGCTGGGCAAGTTCGCGCGCCCCGAACGACAGGAGGACCGTCATCTCCAGAGCTACGGCCTGGTCGGGACCGCGTTCAATCTCTTCGAGGACGCCGGCCTCGAGCTCGGAGCGGACTTCGGGCGCCACCTCTTCGCCAAGGCGATGGTGAGCCAGGGCAACCCGCTTTTCGTCCGCGACACCAACGCCCTCGCCGGCGACACCCCCGACCTGCTCGCTCCCTACTCCCAGACGGCGAAGCTCAACGGCGGGCTCACCATCCTCTACGACACCCACGTCGAGCGCCTCGACTTCGCCCATCCGGAATTCGCCGGCTACCTGGGCTGGCGCCTCGGCGACCCGGAGGGCCCGAGCAGCCTGACGCTGATGGCCTGGGCGCGGCGGCGCACGCTGGCGCGCTCGGCCGACCTGCCGGGCAGTCCCCTGGGCGGCGACCTGGCGGCCTTGCAGCCGCTGGGCCAGCCGATCGTCATGCCGCTCCGCGGCGACGGCAAGCAGGAGGTCGGCGCCGAC
>DATKFK010000378.1:0-3943 GCA_035544375.1 Thermoanaerobaculia bacterium | reverse complement strand
CAACCGCATCCTGCTCGACAACACCGAGGCACCGCTCGCGGGAATGTCCAGACCGCTGCTCTCGTACGATCTCGGCGCCGCGCTTCCGGCCGGCACGCTCGTCGTCCGCTTCGGCCATCTGCAGGACCGCCTGCTGATCTGGACCTTTCTAGGCGGCAGCATGGGCTTCGAGCAGCGCCCTATGCCGGCAGCGGAGCTGGTCCGCAAGGTCCAGCGCTGTAGGAGCGTGCTTGCAAGGGAAGCCGCGGGGCCAGAGCCGGAAGCGCCCTGCAATGCGCTGGCGCAAGACTTGCTGCCCAAGCGCCTGCAGGAGCTTGCCGCCGGCGGCTCGGTCTTGGTCATTCCGGACGAGGCCACCGCCCCACTGCCTTTCGCGGCACTACGAACCGCGCCCGACGCACCCTTCCTGATCGAAAGGTATTTCCTCAGCTACGCTCCAAGCTTGACTCTCCTGCTCACTCTCGACTCCACCCCGCTCGCCGCACCCCATCCTGCTCCGCGATCCGCCCTGTTCATAGCAGATCCGGAATTCAACACGGACCTGTTCCCCTTCCTACCGAGGCTGCCGGCGGCGCGCCAAGCAGGCCTCAGATATGCGGCCCATTACCCGCACGCGGAGGTCATCGACGGCCGGCGGGCGACGATCCCCAATGTGCTCGCCGCCCTGCAGCGGGTCGAGCTGCTGGAGTTCGACGGCCATGGCTTGACCAATGCTCAAGCCCCTGAGCTGGGAGGGCTCCTGCTCGCTCCCGACTCGCGCTCGCCCGCCAGTTCGACCGTCCTCACGGCTGCCGATCTGCCGACGGGATTGCATCGGCGTTTGCGCCTGGTGATTCTTGGCGCATGCTCGACCGGGCTCACCGCGTACCGCGACTCGGCAGAGGTGGCCGGCCTCGTCGCCACCTTCATCGCCCGCGGGGTACCCGAGGTGGTGGCGTCGGCCTGGGAGGTGCAGGACGATCGGACCGCGGAGCTTCTGGATCGCCTCCATCAAGCCCTGGCAGCGGGCCTGCCGGCGGCCGCGGCACTGCGGTCCGCCCAGCTGGCGCTGTTGCGCCTGCGGCCGGCGGACCCCGATACCTCTACCTGGGCAGCGTTCCAGGTCTTTCAGGGAGCGAAACGCTCCGCTCCGTCCGTCTATGAGCGGGAACGGCCGACCTTCCGTCAGCCGGCATTCACGGAGGGTATGAGATGAAGGTGGCATGCTTCAGTCTCGCGGCGCTCTTCGCGTTCCTTGGCTGTCAAAAGCCTCCCGCTGCCCCGCCGGCCGTACCGGCGACCTATACGGTCCGCATCGAGCTCAGCGGCCTCATCGGATTCGCAAAGGGCTTGACGCTGACCGGGCCCAACAAGGGCAAGGAGGACGGCACCGTCTGGGCGTTCCTGGCCAACGCCGCATACAACCCCGAGAAGTCCGCCGAAAGCGATCTTCCGCCGGGTTTCTTCGCCGAGCAAGCCAGCAGGCACTATGACAGCCAGGCCGACCGAATGCGCGACCTCAATGATCTCATGCCGCCCCACTATGCTTGGATCCGTCTCCACAATGCAGCCATCGTGACTACCGACCCGGCGAAAAAGTTCGATCCGGAGAAGGGGCGATCGATCGCGGGCGGAGACATACGATTCCGGCCCAAGGATTTGCAGGGCCACGCTCCGGCCGGTCCGGTTACCGCCGACCTTTGTCAGCTCAGCGACATTTCACCCACCGCCAAGGCGCTGAGCTCCGAAAAAAAACAGCTCTTCACCCTGGGTCAGCTCCGTGCTCTTGATGAGCTCGATCCCGCGTTGTTGAGCGCAAAGCTCGACAAACGCCTGGCGGCCAGAGTGCTCGTCAAGTCTGGAGTGATGCAAACGCGCGTGCACGCACACCTCCATGGTGCAACCGAGGGCTTCGATAACAGAGTAGTCGCCCTCAGGTACAAGACTGGAAGTAGCCAGTGCCTGGGCAAACAGGTAGACGGCGTCGAGCTTGCCACCGAGGTCGACGTCGAGCACACCGGCCTTTCAGGGGACTTCCAGATCGACATCGCGCCGGGCGACTCGATACTGTTTCATCCTGCCGATTGGACCAAGCCGGCGGTGATCGAGATTTTCAATGATATCAGGGAGATGAGGGACAACTTGAAAATCGACCCTCCCTTGAGGTACGTCGACGCTCAGGCATACCGCTGGTACTACCGCCTAGTGCCGCAGCCGGCCCAGAACGACGTACCCCATCATTACTTCCCATGCAGCTCCGACAAGGGGCCACCCAAATGCTACATGAAATATTTCTACATCGACCCGGCGAGGTTGCCGGGATGAACCCGCCGTCAAGAACTCGAACCGTGGCTCGCAGCGCCATCCTTGCAACCGTGACGGCTCTTGGGGCTGCTCTGGCCCACGGTGGCAAGGTCCTACAGGCTCGGCAGGATACGGAAGCTCGGCTGCCTACAGTCGTTGCAGTGCAAGGCGGCGCTGATTCCCAAGATCTGGCCAGCCGTTTTGTCACCGGGCGGAGTTTCTGCTGCGGACTGCCGCACCCGTGTGACTGCAACTCGGCTCCTCTCCTGAAAGCGCCCTCGAATTGGCCGCCTCCGGTGCAGTTGCAACTCGATACAAGCGTCGACTATAAGCGGTACTACTGGAACAAGAGCTTCACAGACCCCGCGACAGGAGAGACCGGCCTCGACCAAGATACCACGAACGGATTGGAAGGTTATGAGATCGTCTTCTACGCCGGACACGGCGACCCCCAAGGGTTCAACGCGCCATATAAACGCTCGTTCATCCGCCTCAATCAATTCTCGCTCGGCGACGGCAAGGTCCGATATCTCTTCATGGTCAGCTGCAACGTGCTTGCGCATGGACCGCCGGTGACGCCCGACTTCACCAGGCCAGATCTCTTCGACGCCAGGACGTTCGACTCCAAGAAGGCCGACGACGATCCCTCCCATAGCGTCGCGAATGTCTTCTATCGCTGGGGGCGCTACTATGGCGACTCCACGATCAAGATAAGTCCCCTGAACAAGCGGCTGCGGCTGGCATGCGGCGGCTCCAGCGCGGTCGGTAACTCCGTGGCCTACGCTACGACATTGCTCTGGAACTACTTCCTGAACTCGAACTTCGGGCCGGCAGACTCTTTCCTGGCCGCGCTCTACAACCGCGCGCTGTCGGAGATCCCCCTCTGCATCAGTCGTGGCGACAGCTTCCAAGACTCCGGGCTGGCCGACACGGAATTCAGGGACGATCCGCTGGTGCCTCCGGACCGACAGACACTACCTGAAAGGATTTACATCGAGTATCCCGCTCCAGGTGAAGACGACGACCCCGTGGCTCTCATGTTGGCCAGCCGCTCCAGTGCGAAACTGGCGCATGGTGCCGCAGGACAGACCGCCGATTCCGCGCTGCCGATCCTGGTGATCAAGCCGCCACCGAGCCCCGACCTACTTAAAGGGAAGAGCCTGGGCACGCGAGTGGGCCCCTTCGGTTTCCTGGGCTCGTCGGCCCTGGACTTGCAGGCCGACATCGGTTTGTTTTCACTGAAACAGGCGCCGGATCACCAGCTGCCGCCTCCGGGCCTCGACGAAATTTGCGTCGAACGGCAACCGACTTCCGGCTCCATGATCTACTCGTGGCGACCCACCTTCCCCGGCGCTGCTCGACATCTCTTACCAGCCGATACCGAGAGATTGGACGCGACCGGCGTCGCTCTCCTGGACCGGCTGATCGAAGGTTTGCCGCCTGCCGCCAGCGGCGAGAGCCCCGAGCCGGGAATCGTCATGGGGCCTCCGGAGACCACGCGGATGAAGGTCGACAGCGTGCTTGCAAAGGACATGATGTCGGAAGAGGCAGTCGGCAAGCTGGAGACCTATCATCATGAGCCTGACCGGTGCATCTACGTGCGCCAGCCAGCTTATTACCAGAAAGGGAACCTCGCAGTCCGGATCTACGGCGAAAGCAG
>DATKFK010000377.1:0-5183 GCA_035544375.1 Thermoanaerobaculia bacterium | reverse complement strand
TTAGCCAGGAAGTTGCTGTAGACGACCTGCTGCGCGGCTGCCGCCGCGGCACCGGCGGCCAGGCACAAGCCCAGACTGGCATGGAGCGCTGCCGTTCGCTTCATGATTCCCTCCCTTTTGCGAGGGCCGTGGATTGGCGGCGGGCGCCAACCCGGAGCGACCCGCGTCGGCCGCGTACTTGCGGACATGCTGCCTGCGAAGCGGGCCCAAGTCAATTGGCTGCGCGAGGCGTCGGCGAGGAGTCTCCCCCCGACCTCGCGCGCGATCGACCTCGAACGCAGCGTCCTCCGGCACCATCGCGAATTATCCTCACCGCATATTTATATTTGTTGATATTTCCACTTCTCGTCTACACTATCCAGCACAGGACAGCACCCCTGACTCGACTCGGAGCGCCCGATTCATCCATTGGGTGCGGGGGCTTGTCAGCCCGATCTGCATACGCGGCGCGGCCGTTGATGCGGAGGCTGCTGACGTGCAAGTTTGCCGCCGACCCTGTTCGGCTTGCCAAGGAGGTGTGCAATGGCCTGCAAGCTTACCAAAGTCGCTCATCCGCCCTTTACGTTCTCCGGGCCAGCCGGCCAGGATGTCACGCTCACGGTCACCGGTACTGCTGCCGTCATTACCAGCGTCAATTACGATGGCCAGCCTCTCCCCCAGCAGGGCCAGCCCGCTCCGCCGCCGTGGACCTTTACGATAAAACCCGGGCGCAAGGTGCTGGTGGTCATCGTGGTGAATCAACCCGGAGACCTGACACGCATCAATGAGAAATGCAACGGCACGGCCAATCTCCTCCAAGAGCTCGTCTTCGACGATGCCTTTCCCCGGGTCTTCTTCATTCAAGGCACCTGACCCCGATTCGCAAGGAGGGTGGTACATGCCCATGCGCAGCCTCATCGGCGTCCTCATGCTGCTGATTCCTGCCGCTACCGGCCAGGCACAGCCAACGGCGGCGGGTCTGCCCTATGGTGATCTCTCGGTTCCCAATGCATTGGAGCACATCCTCGCCGGAACCGCCACGCTCGAAGAACGCCGCCAGTTCCTGGCCGTCAGCGGCCGCAACGTCGAAAGACTGGCCCTGCTGGCTGCCGGCGCAACGGGCTATAACATCATGCTCAAGGCCGTCGAGGATGCCAGGCTCGACAAGCAGCCCGGAGCCACGCCTTCGTCGGAGGGCACGACCAGCCTGGTCTCCAAGGGCGCCGTAACCCAGATCCTCGGGCTCGCCGTCGAGCAGGGAGCACTGACTCGGAGCGATGACAAGTCTGTCGCCACCTTCCGTGGCGATGCACTGAGCGTCAGCCGCCTGGTGGTGGGCGCGCAGCAGCTTCCCTACTGTTCGGTCTTCGCCTCAGGGTGCCCGGTGCAGAGCGCTCTGCAGAATCTCACCTTCAGTCTTTCTTTCGATACCGCCGGATCCCAAAATTCGTCCTCTGCCGGGGCCGGCGGCTCCAACAACGGCGTGCTGAGAGGTACGGGCCAGGAGTTCTCGGGTTGGACGCTCCGGTATGACTTCAACGTCCGCCGCAAGATACCGGCCGGCGACTTCATCGCCCAGGTGCAGAGCCTGCCGAGCGCCGACAAGTATGCGCAAGCCGCCGCGGCCCTGCTGGCGCCCCTGGGAAGCGGCGGCTTCGCGGACTATGACCAGTGGGTGGAGAGCTACGCCGGGCAACTGGCGTCGCCTGCCGCCCGCACCATGAGGGGTCTGGCGTCAATCCTGACCAACGCCGGAGCGGACCTGGTGGCGATCGCCAGGGCGCACGTTCCTGACCTGGACAAGAAGGCAGCCGGCCTGCTGACCGAGATGGGCACCTACTTTGGCAACCGCGATCGCGCTTTCGAGACCCTCGTCAACCGCGTTACCTGCTCTGCCGAATACGACAGCGAGCAGCCTTTGAACGAGCCTCGACAGTCGACCGGCAGGCTCATCGTCAGCGCCCGGCTCGATCCGGCCGGCAAGCATCAGCTCACCTTCAATTCGGCCGGAACCTGGTACGACCAAGCACCACCGGGCGGCGCGGTCCGCCGTTTCAGGGATGCCCAGGCAGCACTGCAGCTCGACGTTGGCCTGATTTCCGACGGTTCGCCGGTAGGCGTCTCGATGAGCGCCGGCTTCTACTTTCAATGGATGGCGGACAACGCGCTGTTGACCATCCCCAGCGGCAACCTGGCGCCCGGCACGAGCATCTCTCTCCCCGGAGACGCTTCGGTGCTGCTCGCGACCAAGGGAACCATCGCCATCGGCCAGATCGGACTCACGCTCAACTTCAAGAACGGCATCAAGGCGCCGATAGGGATCAGCTACGCGAACCGGACTGACCTCCTGACGGCGAGCACTGTCAGGGGGCATTTTGGCCTCAGTTACGACCTGGACTCCCTGTTCGCGGGCTTTCGCGGCGGGACCAGCGGGCACTGACCGGGAGCCGGATACCGCCCCTGGGGGGGTATCGCGAAGAATTTTCTGAAAGTGTACAGTCGCTTCTCGGCCCACCGCCCGCCGCGAAGGTTCATCGCGCCGCGGGAGACTCGCAGGAAAAGGAGAGAGAAGATGGAGCTCCGATTCGCTCTGCTCTGCGGTTTCGCCCTGCTGTTGGTTGGCGGCGTTGCCGCCACCGCCACCCCTGCCGAGGCGCCGGCTGCTGCCCCTGCCGCGCCGGCTGCCTCTGCCACGCCGGCCGTCAGCGCCTCCCCGGCGGCATGCGGCCTCTCGCTGTCCGTCCTCGGCACGAGCCCGCCGAGCCTGAGCCTGCCGCAGCTCAACCCGGCGCCGCTCTTGCTCAGCACCACCTGCGGCGCGTGCAGCAAGAGCCCTTGCCAGGGCGCCATCTACGGCCAGGATTGCATCCTCCAGGGCAGGCAGGGATACGGCATTTGCATTACCCCTTATGGCAACGAGTGCTCGAACGGCCAGCCCCAGTGCCAGTGCTGGTTCGGCCCCCTGCCGTAGCCCGCTGGCGCAGTCTGCAGGCAGCGCGCTCGAACTGATCATCCAAGGACCGAGGAAATGGCAGGAAATGGTGGCGGTCCCGAAGGAGCGCGGTCTGGCGCATGGCGTTCCAGCCGCAGGCGGTGACGATTCGAGTGGCGCTCGGGAAGAGGGGCCACGCAGGATAGCGATCCACATGGATCAACCCGGCGAGTAGATTGGGGGGGCTGGCGGGAGCGACGAGGACCAGGGGAGCCACACTCCCCTCCTGGCGGCGCAGGTCGGCGGCGTAGGCGACCAGGTGGTTGATCTCGGCGGCTGGCCCGGAGTGGACCACGAGCCAGGCTCCTCGCTGGACCGGCGCCTTTCCGCCGGCGGCTTCGGTGGTCGGCGCCCGGAGCGCCTCCGGCGGATCTTGAACCTCCAGTCCTTCCAGATACTCGGAGTTGATGCCGAGAACGGCACGGTGCGCGTCTTCCAGGGGCTCAAGAACGTAGGTCCGCTCGTAGAACGGCAGGTCGCCGGCGAGGCGCCGCCGGTAGACCTGCCAGCGCAGGCGGCGGGCGGCGTGGAACCGCTGCATGCCTGGCGGCCACCGGCGGCCGCAAAGATCTCCCAGGATGCCTCCTGGGAAGGCATCGACGTACAGGGCCTGCGGCTTCAGACGCCCCAGGGTGCTGGCGACCCAATCTCCCAGGGCCTTCGGCGAGGACGTGGCTTCCGGCGGGGCCAGGAGGGCAGACCAGTGGCCCAGGGCCCTCGGGTCGAGGGCTTGCGGCGAGCTGACCAGGGCGGTGACCGGCTCGGCCCCCTTGCCCAGGGTGTGCAGCAGGGCGCGGGCGCGGGTGATGTGGCCGAGACCGCCTCCCAGGGCGTAACAGACGATCATGGATCGGACCGCCGGCCTGGCGTGGCCATCATCGGGCTGGCTCCGCTGACTGCCTCGCCGCCTGCCTCCCCTGGCCACCGCGCGGCAACCTCTACCAGCACCCGGAGATAGTCCTCGGCCTCGCGGCGGTGATCCAGACGGGACCTGGCCAGATCCCGGCAGGCATCGCCCATCCGCGCCAGGTCGGGGGCCGTGGCGGTTGCCGCCCGTTGCAGGGCCTGGGTCAGCTCCTCCTCCGAGCCGGGAGCGAAGAGGAAGGCGTGCCGGCCCTCCTCCAGAAGATCGGCCATGCCGCCGGTGCGGGCGGCCAGGATGGGGACCCCCAGCGCCGCGGCTTCGACCATGACGTTGGGCGCGCCGTCGTAAAAGGACGGCAACACCATGAGGTCGCAGGCGGGATAACGCTCCAGCAGCTGGTAACGATCGACGAAGGGCTCGACGGTGTGGGCCAGCTCGGCGCCGTGAGCGGCAAGCCAGGCCGTCACCTCCTCGTCGAGCTCGCCGACGAAACGGACCTGGAAGCGGCCGGCGAGGCCGGAGCGCAGGAGCGCTTCCAGGAGGAAGATGCCTCCCTTTTTGCGCTTGACGTGGCCGAAGAAACCCAGGATGCGGCGGCCGGGAGCGATGGTGCGGCGCCAGGCGGCGGCACGGTCGAGGTCGGCCGGCTGCGGCTGCCAGCGCTCGAGGTCGATGCCGCTGGGAATGACGGCGGGCGGCGGGGCGGCCGGCAGCAGGGCGGCGATCTGCCGGGCCTTGTCGCTGCTGACCGCGCAGACCCGCGCCGAGGACGCCAGGGCGCGGTGCACGACGTCGGCTCGCTGGGACTGGAAGATCCCGACGTCGAGATCGTTGCCGCGGATCAGCGTGACCAGCGGCGCCGGCAGCCAGGCGGCAAAGGCCGGACCGGCGAGCAGGGGCAGCAGGCCGCCAAAAGCCACCACGTGGGTGATGCGCTGGCGCTCGGCGTCCTGCTCCACCCGGGCCCAGAGGCAGCGGAGGGCGTGGGCGCCGTCGCCGTTCAAGGGCCATATGAAGTCCCGGCCGTGGCGGCGGACCGAGATCCGCGGTTCGACCGGCCGGCGCTCGAGATGCACCAGGTCGACCGCGACCCCCAGCGAGCGCAGGGCGTGCACGATGCGATCGCACGACTGGGCCATGCCGCCGCGGGAGGGCGGATAGGTCTCGGTCAGCCACAGGGGCCGCAAGGGCCGCGGCGGTCGAGAAGCGCCCGACCGGCCCTGCTGACTCGCGATCATCTAGTCGTCACCCGCGGTCGAAGCTCCTCGCGTCGCTGGTCCTTGCCGAGCCCGTGCCCGCCGGGCCTGATAGCTTCCCGGCCGTGGTGGGATCAGCTGTCGAGGGCGC
>DATKFK010000376.1:0-3651 GCA_035544375.1 Thermoanaerobaculia bacterium | reverse complement strand
GGTCGAGGAGCGGCTGGCGGAGCTGCCGCGCACCCGCGAGCTCGTTCTCTACTGCACCTGACCGAACGAGGCGACGTCGGCCCGGGTGGCCGGCAAGCTCAGGCAGCACGGTTTCACGCGCATCCGGCCCCTGCTCGGCGGGCTCGACGCCTGGATCGATGCCGGCATGCCGGTGGACGGCGCGATCGAGGCCGCAGCGCGGCTGGCCGAGGCCTGACCGCGGCTGCGGCTGCGCCCCTGCTAAGATGTCGCGCGCGCCGCCGGCTGAAGCGTGAGCGAAAGCGTGGGACGAACCGGACGAACCGAATGAACGACCTGTTGGCAGACCTCGGGCAGCTGGAACGGGAGGCCGGCGCCAGCCTCGCCGCGGCGGACCGCGGCGAGCTGCTGGCCGCCTGGCACGGCGAGGTGCTGGGGCGGCGGGGGCGGCTGGCCCAGCTGATGCGCCGGCTGGGCGAGGCGCCGGCGGCGGACCGGGCGCGGCTCGGACGCGCGGCCAACGAGGTGAAGCGGGCGCTCGAGGAGAGCTTCGCGGCGCGCCAGGAAGCGGTGCGGCAGCGCGAGCTCGCCGCGGCGCTCGAGGCCGAGCGGGTGGACGTGACCCTGCCGGGACGGCCGGTCGACCTCGGCAGGCTGCACCCCATCACCCAGGTGCTGCGCGACGTCGGCCGGATCTTCGGCGGCATGGGCTTCCAGACCTTCGACGGCCCCGAGGTCGAGACCGACGAGTACAACTTCGGGCTGCTCAACATGCCCGAGGGCCATCCCGCCAGGGACATGTGGGACACCTTCTACACCACGGTCCCCAAGCTCATCCTGCGCACGCACACCAGCCCGGGGCAGATCTATGCCATGCGCTCGCAGGCGCCGGGACCGCTGCGCGTCATCCTGCCGGGGAAGACCTATCGCTACGAGCAGGTCACCGCCCGCTCCGAATGGATGTTCCACCAGGTCGAAGGCATCGCCGTCGGCGAGCACGTCACCTTCGGCGACCTCAAGGGAGTGTTCGTCAGCTTCGCCGAGCAGATGTTCGGACCCGGCCGGAAGCTCCGCTTCCGCAAGAGCTACTTCCCGTTCACCGAGCCGAGCGTCGAGGTGGACGTGAGCTGCATCCTGTGCGGCGGCAGCGGCTGCTTCCTCTGCAAGCAGAGCGGCTGGCTCGAGATCCTGGGCGCGGGCATGGTCCACCCCAGGGTGCTGCGGGCCGGCGGCTACGACCCGGCGCGGGTGAGCGGCTTCGCGTTCGGCATGGGGCCGGAGCGCATCGCGCTGCTGAAGTACGGCATCGCCGACATCCGCTACTTCTTCAGCAACGACGTCCGCCTGCTGGACTCCATCCGGTACTGAACCAGAGACCCCTCCCGAGGGCGCGCCGACCAACGCATGCGGATCCCCATCTCCTGGCTTACGGACTACGTGGACGTCGAGGCGCCGACCGCCGCCCTGGCGGAGCGGCTCACCCTCGCCGGTCTCGAGGTCGAGGCGGTGCATGGCTCGCCGAGCGGCGACGTGCTCGAGATCGCCCTCACTCCCGACCTGGCCCGCTGCATGAGCGTGGTCGGCGTGGCGCGGGAGGTGGCGGCGCTGGCCGGGGCGAAGCTCCGGCTGCCGCAGACGGCGCCGGCCGCCGCGAGCCCCGCGGCAGCGGCCGGGGCGGAGGCCGACGTCGAGATCGCCGATCGGCGCTGCCACCGCTTCATGGGGGCGGTGGTGCGCGGCGTCGAGATCGGCGAGTCGCCGGCGTGGATGCGGGAGCGGCTCCGCGCCGCCGGCATGCAGCCGATCGACAGCGTGGTGGACATCACCAACTACGTGATGCTCGAGTATGGCCAGCCGCTCCACGCCTACGACTACGACGTGCTGGCGGCGCGGGCGGCCGGCAGGGGTCGGCCGCGGCCGTCGATCCAGGTCCGGCCCGCGGCGCCGGGAGAGACGATCACCACTCTCGACGGGGTCGAGCGGCCGCTCGAAGGCGGGGAGCTGCTGATCGCCGACCCGGCCGGGCCGCTGGGCGTGGCCGGCGTGATGGGCGGCAGCGACAGCGGCATCTCGGCAGCCACCCGCAACGTCCTGCTCGAGGCCGCGACCTTCGACGGCGTCACCGTCCGGCAGGCCGCGCGGCAGCTCAAGCTGCACACCGAGGCCAGCAGCCGCTTCACCCGCGGCGTGCCGGCGGCCCTCAACGCCGTCGCCCTGGGCCGCGCCGCCGGCTTGCTCGAGCAGCTCGCCGGCGGGCGGGTCACCGCCGTCGTGGACCGTTACCCGGTGCCGCAGGCGCCGCGCCGCGCCCTGCTGACCGCCAGCGAGGTGCGCCGGCAGCTCGGCGTGGCGCTCGAGCTGCCGGCGATCCGCTCGTGCCTCGAGCGGCTCGAGTTCACGGTGGAGACGGTGGCCGCGGCGGCGGTCCAGGGCCCGGGCGCCGCCGGCGGCAGCGGCGGCGCGGACGGGGAAGCGGCCCTGGGGTTGCGGATCGAGCCCGGGGAGGAGGTGCTGCGCTGCACCGCCCCGTGGTACCGCCTGGACGTGGAGGTCCCCGCCGACCTGACCGAGGAGGTGGCGCGGATCGTCGGCTATGCCGCCATCCCGGCGACGCGCCTGGCCGACACCCTGCCGCCGCCGTTTCCCAACCCGCTGCTCGAGACCGCGGAGCGCATCCGCGACACCCTGGCGGGGTGCGGGCTGCAGGAGCACATCAATTACACGCTCACCACGATCGAGAGCCACGACAACCTCGGCCTGCCGCCCCAGCCGCCCGAACGCTACGTCACCCTGGGCAACCCGCTGTCGGCGAACCGCCGCGTGATGCGGCGGTCGATGCTGGTCTCGGCGGTGGAGGCGCTGCCCTACAACCTCCGCTTCACCGACCGCGTGCGCAGCTTCGAGGTCGGCCGCGTCTACCTGCCGGAGCAGGGCGACGGCGTGCGGCCGCGCGAAGAGCATCGCCTGAGCGTGCTGCTGACCGGCCCGCGGCGGCGCCCCAGCGTCCATCCCGACCCGGGCGGCTCCGAGCCGCTGGACTTCTTCGACCTCAAGGGTGTCCTCGAGGCCCTGCTGTCCGCGCTCGGCTGGCTGGGCAGGGTCGAGCTCGCCGCCCGGCCGGGGGAGGCGCCGTTCGGCCCGCGCTGCGCCGAGGTCGCCGCCGCGGGCACCCGGCTGGGCATCCTGGGCGAGCTGCACCCCGCCGTCGCGGAGCGCTGGGGACTGGGCGGGCGGCGCGTCTGCGTCGCCGAGCTGGCGATCGAGCCGCTGGTCAAGACCTCGTGGCAGCGCGAGGTGATGGCGCCGATCAGCAACTACCCGGCGGTGGTGGAGGACCTGGCCTTCGTGGTGGCGGAGGAGGTGTCGGCGCACGACCTGGGGGCGGCGATCCGGCGCGCCGGCGCGCCGCTGCTCGCCGCGCTCGAGCTGTTCGACCTCTATCGCGGCGCACCGTTGCCCGCGGGCGCGAAGTCCCTCGCCTTCCGGCTCACCCTCCAAAGCCAGGAGGCGACGCTCGACGGCGCGGAGGTCGGCGCGGTGCGCCGGCGCATCGAGCAGGAGGTGGCCGAGACGCTGGGCGGCAAGCTGCGCGCCTGATCGCTTCTCTAGCCTAGGCCGTGGCGGCTGGGCCTCCGTGGCCCGGCCGCCGTGTCAGCTCAGGTGGGGCGCGGC
>DATKFK010000375.1:0-3042 GCA_035544375.1 Thermoanaerobaculia bacterium | reverse complement strand
TGCGGTCGCGGGCCAGGAGCAGCGCGGACTCCAGGTGCTGTCCGGCCAGGCCGGGCTCGCCGTGGTCCCATGCTTCGCCCGCCGCTTCCAGCGCGGCCGTCAGGTCGCCGGGGAGCGCTTGCTGCGCGGGATCGAGAAGCTGCCGAGCGGCCGTCACCGCCTCGTCGACCGAGCCGGCGCCAAGACGCACGGCGATCAGCGGGAACAGGTGCACCCACCGATAGGCGCCGATGACGTTAATCGCGGACGGCCGGTAGCTGGCGATCTGGTCCGCCAGCCTGATCACCTCGTCCGGCTGGCCGTCCTGCCAGGCGAGCCACGCTCGGCACGCCATAACCCCGGTCAGCGGGGTGCGGGCGTACTCGGCCGCCGCGGCGGCTCGCGGGAGCAGGCCGCGGACCGCCTCCGTGTCGTGCTGGCGGAGCGCGGTCAGGGTGAGCGTTTGCAGGCTGACGGCGCGCAGGAAGGTCTCTCCCATGCGTTCGGCCATGTCGTGCGCGTTCTCCAGCTGCCGCCTGGCCTCCGGCAGGTCGCCGCGCATCCACAGGCCCCAGCCGAGAAAGTGCGTGGCGTACCCCAGGTCCTTCTCCTCCCCGGTGTGCTCCGCCATCCGGAGGCTGCTGTACAGCCGCGCAAGGTCGGCGTCGTCGACCTGGAACCGGTTCCTGATCAGCCGCTGCTGGGTGAACAGCCGGTCAAAGACGTATCTCCTGGCTGGCGTGCCGTGCGCCTCGAGCACCGGCCTGGCCGCCTCGAGCACTGCGAGCGCCTGGTCCGGCTCGAAGCGCATCACGTGCATGTCGGCCCGGCCGTCGATCATCATCTCCAGCCACTGGTCGGCCGTCGCGTCGTCGCGGTCGCCGTCGCCGTCGCCGGGATGATCGCCGAGCAGCGCCTCTGCCGCGTCGAAGGCCGCCGTCGCCGCCTCGTAGTCCAGGCTGGTCAGCGCCAGCCGCCCGAGCCGGGTGTACAGGTGGGCGCGCAGCAGGGGATCGACGGCGTCGCCCAGTCGCAGCGCGGCCTGGAATGCGTCCTTGGCCTCCTCGCGGCGGCCGGTGCGCCACAGCACGTTCGCGAGCCTGGTCCGTAGCCGCACGGCGGCGGCCGCCATGGCCCGTTCGGCCATGGCATCGGCATCGGCAGGCCGCTGCGTGACGGCCAGCGCCGCGCGGAACGACGCGATCGCCTCCTCGTTGGCGAACGCGTCCGTGGCGTGGTCGCCGGCGAGTTCGAGGTAATGCATGGCTTGTTCGGCGTTGCCGGCGGCGGCGTAGTGGCGGCCGAGAACGGCGGCGACTTCCGGCAGGCGGTCGCTCGAGGCGGCCGCCAGCGCGGCGGCGGCCCGCGCGTGCAGATCACGGCGCTCCGCGCGCAGCAGCCCCAGGTAGATGGCCTCCTGGAGCAGGGCGTGGCGGAACCGGTAGCGGCTGGCGGTGGCCGCGGCCTGCTCCGGGTGCACCAGGTCGCTGGCGGACAGTTCGTCCAGGACCGGGGCGAGCGCGGCCGGCTGCCTGTCCAGGACGGCGGCCAGCAGCGGCGCGGTGAATTCGGCGCCCAGCACCGCGGCGGCGCGGATCGCCTCCTGGGCGGCCGGGCCGAGCCGGTCGACCCGGGACCGCACGAGGCGCTCGAGCACCTGGGGCACCTCGGGTCCGTCCGTGCGGCGCAGCCGCCACGCGCCCTGCTCGCGGACCAGGGTCCTGGTCTCCAGCAGCGAGGAGAGGCGCTCCTCGAGGAACAGCGGGTTGCCGTCGGCGGTAGCGAGCACCGTGGCGAAGACTTCAGGGCCGGCGACCTGGCCTCCGATGAGGGAGCTGGCGAGTGCCGTCGCGGCGTCCGCGGACAGCGGGCGCAGCTCGAGCTGGCGTGTTTCCCCGCGGGCGGCCAGCGCGGCGACCTCGGGGCCCGCGCCGGGCCTGGTGGTCGCCAGCACCAGGAGCGGGCGGCCCGCGGCCAGCTCCGCGAGCTCGAGGGTCAGGCGCAGCGAGGTCGGGTCGGCCCAGTGCAGGTCTTCGAGGACGAGCACGGTCGGGCCCGCGGCCGCGAACCGCGACACCACTGAGCGCACCGCGCCGAACGTCATCCGCTGCAGCTCCTCAGGGCCGATCCGGCCTTGCGCCTGACGTTCGGCGCCGCGGGCGGCGCCCATCATGCGGGCGAGCGGGGGCAGCAGGTTGGTGTTCCCCATCAGGTGCGCCAGCGCGGTCTCGAGCGCTGGCCGCAGCCGCGCTTCCGGCTGGTCCGGCGATACCCCTATCCAGCTGGCCACCAGCTGCCGGTACAGGCTGTAAGGGTCGGCAGACGCGTACGAGGCGCAGCGGCCCTCCAGCCAGAGGGGCAGCCTGCCGCTTCCGGCGCCGACCCAGGCGATGAAGCGCTTGCGGCATTCCTGGACCAGGCGGGTCTTGCCGAGCCCGGGTTCCGCGGTCAGCAGGACGACCGAACCATGGCCGCTGACCGCGGCGCGCAGGGCGCCGTCCAGGACCCGCATCTCCGCGTCCCTGTCGACCAGCGTGGCCCGGCCGCCGAGCCGTGGCCGCCGTTCGGCGACCCGGGCCCGCGGCGCGTCCAGGTAGCTGGCGACCAGCCGCCGGGGATGGCCGCTGAGGGCGACCTCCTCTGCGGCGCCCCAGCTGAACAGGTGGCCGGTGACCGCCCGGGTCGCCGGGCCGACCAGCACGGAGCCAGGCCGCGCCGACGACTGCAGCGCGGCCGCCACGCTGACCGCGTCGCCGAACGCGCCGTACTCCACCTTGGCGCCGCCGCCGACCGGCCCCACCACCGCGGGGCCGGTCTCCACGCCGATCCGCAGCGCCGTCTCGCCGTCGGCGGCGGTCGCCGTCGCTGACGCCGACGCCGATGTCAGGGCGCGGAACGCGGCACGGAGGGCTCGTTCCGGATCATCCTCGTGCGCCTCGGGCGCGCCGAACATCGCCTCAAGCCCGCGGCCGGACACCGAGATCACCGTCCCGCCCAGCGCCTCCACCTCCGCGATCACCGCCGCCAGCGAGCCGCCGACGATCTCGCGCAGCGCTTCGAGGC
>DATKFK010000374.1:0-8375 GCA_035544375.1 Thermoanaerobaculia bacterium | reverse complement strand
CGCCGCCTTCGTCGCCCTGCCGCGCCTGCCGCTCACCGCCAACGGCAAGCTCGACCGGCAGGCGCTGCCGGAGCCGGCCTGGGGACAGGGTGTCGCCGGCGGCTCCACCCCGCCGCGCACGCCGGTCGAGGAGCTGCTGGCCGACCTGTGGGCCGAGGTGCTGCAGATCGACCGCGCCGGCCTGGGGATCGAGGACGGCTTCTTCGACCTCGGCGGCCACTCGCTGCTGGCGACCCGCCTGGTGTCGCGCCTACGGCAGGCTTTCGGTGTCGAGGTGCCGCTGCGGCTGGTGTTCGAGCACCCGGCGCTCGGGCAGATGGCGCGCGCCGTCGCCGCCGCCATCGCCGCCGCCGGAGCGTGGTCCGCGGAGCGCCTACCGCCGCCGCTGGCGCGCCGGCCGGACGGCGAGCCGGCGGTCCTCTCCTTCGCCCAGGAGCGGATCTGGTTTCTCGACCAGCTGGCGCCGGGGAGCGCGGCGTACAACATGCCCGGCGCCCTGCGGCTGCGCGGGCTGCTGGGAGCGGCGGAGCGGCAGCGCCTGGCCGGCGGGCTGGGCGAGATCGTCCGGCGCCACGAGGTCCTGCGCTCGTCCTATCCGCCGGCGGCGGCCGGCAAGCCGTCGCTGCGCATCGCCGCCGCCGACGTCGTCGCCGCCGGCGCCACCGGAGTGCCGCTGCTCGACCTCTCGGCGCTCGCGGCGCCGGCGGCCGCCGCCGAGCGCCTGGGCGCGCGGCTCGCCCGCCAGCCGTTCGATCTCGCCGCCGGGCCGCTGCTGCGCGCCGCCCTGCTGCGCCTGGGCCCGGAGGAGCACCTGCTCGTCCTGGTGCTCCACCACATCGTTGCCGACGGCTGGTCGGTGGGGATCTTCCTGCGGGAGCTGCTGGCGCTCTATGCGGCGCCGGCGAAGCCCGGCCGCGGCGGCGGCCTGCCGGAGCTGCCGCTGCAGTACGCCGACTTCTCCTGGTGGCAGCGGCGGTGGCTGGCGGGCGAAGCGCTCGCGGCCCATCTCGCCTTCTGGCGCCGGGCGCTCGACGGGGCGCCGGGCCTCCTCGCGCTGCCGGGCGACCGGCCGCGGCCGGCGGAGCGGAGCGCTCGCGGCGGGCGGGTGACGGCCCTGCTGCCGGACGCGGCCGCCGCGGCGCTGGGCCGCGCCTCCCGGCAGGCGGGGGCGACGCTCTTCATGACCCTGCTGGCGGCGTTCGACGTCCTGCTCTACCGCCTCACCGGCCAGCCGGACCTGGTGGTCGGGTCGCCCATCGCCAACCGCGAGCGCCTGGAGATCGAGGGCCTGATCGGCTGCTTCGTCAACACCCTGGCGCTGCGCGTCGAGCTTTCCGGCAGGCTGGCCTTCGGCGGCCTGCTGGCGCGGGTGCGGGAGGGCGCCCTGGCGGCCTACGCCCACCAGGACCTGCCGTTCGAGAAGCTGGTGGAGACGATGGCGCCGCGGCGCGATCTCGGCAGCACGCCGCTCTTCCAGGTGATGCTGGTGCTGCAGAACGCCGCGGCCGGCGCGGGCTCCGGCAGCGTCCCCGGCATGGCGATGCCGGCCGGCCTGACGATGGAGCTGGTGGAGCTGCCGGCCGCCGCCGCCAAGTTCGATCTAACGGTGGCGGCGCAGGCCACCGCGCGCGGCCTGTCGCTATCCCTCGAATACAGCAGCGACCTGTTCGACGCCGCGACCGCCAGGCGATTGCTCGACCAGTACCAGACGCTGCTCGCGGCGGTTGCCGGCGGGGCGGCGGCCGGGCGCCCGGTCGCCGAGCTGCCGCTGCTCGGCGCGGCGCAATGCCAGCAGCTGCGGGAGTGGAACGCCACCGCCGCGCGGTACGCCGGACGGGACCGCTGCCTGCATCAGCTGATCGCGGAGCAGGCGCGGCGCACCCCGGAGGCGGTGGCGGTCGAGTCCGAGGCGGACCCGGGCGGCGAGGGCGGGGGCGAGGCCGACGAGGGGAGGGAGAGTCTCACCTATGGCGCCCTGATCGCGCGCGCCGGCCGGCTGGCGCGGCGCCTGCGGCGCAGAGGGGTGGGACCCGAGACCGTGGTGGCGATCTGCGCCGAGCGCTCGACGGCGCTGCTGGTGGGCCTGCTCGCCATCCTGGAGGCGGGCGGCGCCTACCTGCCGCTCGATCCCGATTATCCGGCCGAGCGGCTGCGCTACATGCTGCGGGACTCCGCGGCGCAGGTGCTGCTGGCGCAGGGGCGGTTGCAGGCGGCGGTGGTGTCGCGGCTCCCGATGCCGCCGGGAGGCACGGTCTGGCTGGACGAGCCGGGGGCGCCGTGGAGCGGCGGTGAACGGCAGCGGCCCGGCGCGGTTGCCGGCGCGGCGGGGGGCGACGATGGACTGCAGCGGCCTGGCGCGGTTGCCGGCGCGGCGGGGAGCGGCGGTGAACGGCAGCGGCGCGACGCGGCTGCCGGCGCGCCGTGGAGCGGGGGTGCCGAGCGCGCCGGCGGCGCGGTGCCGGACAACCTGGCCTACGTGATCTATACGTCGGGCTCGACGGGGCAGCCCAAGGGGACGATGAACACCCACCGCGGGATCGTCAACCGCCTGCTGTGGATGCAGGAGCGGTACGGGCTGGCGGCTGACGACCGGGTGCTGCAGAAGACGCCCGCGAGCTTCGACGTGTCGGTCTGGGAGCTGTTCTGGCCGTTGCTCGCCGGGGCCCGCGTGGTGATGGCGCGGCCGGGCGGGCACCGCGACGGCGAATACCTGTGGCAGGTGATGGCCGAGCGGCGGATCACCACCGTGCACTTCGTGCCGGCGATGCTCGCGGCCTTCCTCGACGACGGCGGCCGGCCGCCGCTCTCGCCCCGCCCGCCGCTCGTGCTGCGCCGCGTCCTGGCGAGCGGCGAGGCGCTGTCCCACGAGCTGCAGCAGCAGTGCCGCGGCGCGCTGGCGGCGCCGCTGCACAACCTCTACGGGCCGACCGAGGCGGCCGTGGACGTGACGTCCTGGGCCTGCGATCCGGAGCGCCCGCAGGTGGTGCCGATCGGCCGGCCGGTGGCCAACACCCACGTCCACCTGCTCGACCGGGAGGGGCGGCAGGTGCCGATCGGCGTGCCGGCGGAGCTGTACATCGGCGGCGTGCAGGTGTCGCGCGGCTACCTGGGGCGCCCCGACCTGACGGCGGAGCGGTTCCTGCCCGATCCCTGCGGCGAGGCCGGCGCGCGGGTCTATCGCAGCGGCGACCTGGCGCGATGGCTGGCGGACGGCGCCCTGGAGTTCCTGGGCCGCGCCGACCAGCAGGTCAAGATCCGCGGCTTCCGCGTCGAGCCCGGCGAGGTCGAGGCGGCGCTCGGGTCCCACCCGGGGGTGCGCGAGGCGGTGGTCGTGGCGCGGCGCGAGCTCCCCGGCGAGGCACGGCTGGCGGCCTACGTGGTCGCCGCCCGCGAGCCCGGCGGGTCGAGCGAGCCCGGCGAGCCCGGCGAGCTGCCCGAGCAGCTGCGCGCCTGGCTGGGGACGCGGCTCCCCGCCCACCTGGTGCCGTCGTTCATCGTCGTGCTGCCGGCGCTGCCGCTGTCGCCCAACGGCAAGGTCGACCGCGCCGCCCTGCCCGCGCCGGCGGCGCAGGCGCGACAGGGGTCCGGTGGTGCCGCGGCGCCGCCGCGGACGGCCGCCGAGGTGGCGCTCGCCGCGATCTGGTCGAGTGTCCTCGGGGTCGAGCGGGTGGGGATTCACGACAGCTTCTTCGCCCTGGGCGGCGACTCGATCCTCAGCGTCCAGGTCGTCGCCCGCGCCCGGCAGGCGGGGCTGTGCCTCCGCGTCAGCGACATGTTCCGGCGCCAGACGGTGGCGGAGCTGGCCGAGCTCGCCGCCGCCGCCTCGGCTGCCGGTGCCGAGCCATCTGCCGGCACGTCGGCCGGTGCCGAGCCATCTGCTGGCACGGTGGCCGGTGCCGAGCCGTCTGCCGGCACGGCGGCCGGCGGGGAGGTGCCGCTCGCCCCGATCCAGCGCTGGTTCTTCGAGCTCGGCCTGGCGGACCCGCACCACTTCAACCAGGCCGTGCTGCTGGCGCCGCGGCAGCCGCTCGACCGGCGCCAGCTGGCCCGGGCGCTCGCCCGGACGGTGGCGCGCCACGCCGCCCTGGGGCACCGCTTCGCCCGCGACGCGGCAGGGGTCTGGCACCAGGCCGCCGCGGCGGACCGGCCCGAGCCGTGTGGGGTGGCCGCGATCGACCTCGCGGCGTTGCCGGCGGCGGCGCGGCTGCCGGCGCTGGCGGCTGCCGGCGGCCGGTTGCAGGCCAGCCTCGACCTGGCACGCGGGCCGCTGCTGCGGGCGGCGCTGTTCGACCTCGGCGGCACCAGCCGGTTCTTCCTCGCCGCCCATCACCTGGTCGTGGACGGGGTCTCCTGGCGCATCCTGCTGGCCGACCTGGAGGCCGCCTACCGCACCGCCGCGGCGGCTGGCGCGCCCGCGCCGCAGGCCGCCGCCACCTCCTACGGGGAGTGGACGCGGGCGCTGGCGGCCGAGGCGCGCTCGGCGGCGACCGCGGCCGAGGCCGGCTACTGGCTGGCGCCGGAGCGCGCGGACGTGCCGCCGCTGCCGCGCGACCGGCCGGCCGCGCCGGCGCGGAACACCGTCGCCTCGGCGCGCACGGTGGTGGCCGAGCTGGACGAGGACGCCACCGCCGCCCTGCTGCGCGAGGTGCCACCCGTCTACCGCACGCGCATCAACGACGTGCTGCTCGCGGCGCTGCTGGCGGCGTTCGGCGGTGCGACCGGCGAGCCGCGGCTGCTGCTCGACCTCGAAGGGCACGGCCGCGAGGACCATCTCGTCGCCGGCGCCGACACCGCGGGCACCGTGGGCTGGTTCACCAGTCTCTTCCCGGTCCTGCTGCGGCTGCCCGGCGCGGCACTGGAGCCCGGCGAGCTGCTGAAGTCGGTCAAGGAGCAGCTGCGCGCGGTGCCGCGCAACGGCATCGGCCATGGCCTGCTGCGCTACCTGGGAGACGATGGCGGCGTTGCCGCCGCGCTGCGCCGGATGCCCGCCGCCGAGGTGCTGTTCAACTACCTGGGGCAGCTCGATCGGGGGCTGCGCGACGATTCGCTATTCGCTCCCGCCGCCGAGCCGGCCGGCAGCGCCCGCGGCCCGCGGCAGGTGCGCAGCCACCTGCTGGAGATCCACGGCGGCGTCCTGGGCGGCCGCCTGCGGCTCACCTGGACCTACAGCGAGAACGTGCACCGGCGGGAGACCGTCGCGGCGCTGGCGGCTGCCTTCCTCGCCGCCCTGCGGGCGCTGATCGCGCACTGCCGCTCGCCCGCCGCCGGGGGCTTCACGCCGTCGGACGTCCCCACGGCGCCTACCAGCCAATGCGATCTCGACGCGCTGGCGGCACGGCTGGGCGGCTGCGCGCGCCGGATCCAGCGCATCGCCGCGCTGACGCCGGCGCAGGAGGTGATGCTCGGCCATAGCCTGGCCGCCCCGGCTTCCGGGGTCTACGTGGTGCAGCTCGGCCTGCGGCTGGCCGGCCAGCTCGACGTGCCCGCCCTGGAACGAGCCTGGCGCCTGCTGGTCGCCAGGCACGAGATCCTGCGCACCGGGTTCCATGCCCGCGGCCTCCGCCGGCCGCTGCAGGTGGTCCACCCCGAGGCCCCCTGCGCCGTGGCGCGCGAGTCGTGGCGCGGCCTCGCGCCCGCCGCGGCGCGCGCCCGGCTCGCCGCCTACCAGCGCGCCGAGCGGGAGGGGGGCTTCGACCTCGCCGCGCCGCCCCTCCTGCGGCTGGCGGCGATCGAGCTCGGGGACGGCGACTGGCAGCTGGTCTCGACCTTGCACCACCTGCTGATCGACGGCTGGTCGTTCGGCATCCTGCTTCGGGAGCTCTTCGCCTGCTACGCGGCGTTTGCCGTCAGTGCCGCCAGTGCCGCCGGCGCCGCCAGTGCCGCGGGCGCCGGCGGCGCCGCCGGGCGCGCGCCCGACCTCGCGCCGCCGCGGCCGTTCCACGACCACCTCGCCTGGCTGGCGCGGCGCGAGCCGGGGCCTGCGGCCGCGTTCTGGCGCGCCCACTTGGACGGCTGCGCCGCCTCCCGCCTCGCCGCGGCCTGTCCGGAGGCGCCTCCCCCGGCCTGCGTCGCCGACTTCGGGCGGCTGCAACTGCGCCTCGCAAACCAGGAGACGGCGGCGCTCGGCGACTTCGCCCGCCGCCACCGGCTGACGCTGAACACCCTGGTGCAGGGCGCCTGGTCGCTGGTCCTCGGGCGCTCGACCGGCCGGCGCGAGGTGCTGTTCGGCGCCACCACCGCCGGCCGGCCGGCGGATCTGCCGGGCGTCGAGGCGATCGTCGGCCCCTTCATCGCCACCCTGCCCGTGCGCGTGCGACTGCCCGGCGAGGTGCCCCTGGCGGTCTGGCTCGCGGACCTGCAGCAGGCGCAGGCGGCGGCGCGAGTCCACGAGCACGCGCCGCTCGACCTGGTGCGGCGGTGGAGCGGCCCGCCGGGCGGGCGCCCCCTGTACGACAGCGTCCTGGTGTTCGAGAACTATCCGGTGGACGCCGCTCTGCTCGGACCGCTACCGGGCCTCGCGGTCGCGGACGTCGAGGCGCACGATCGCACCCACTATCCCGTCACCCTGGTGGCGATCCCCGGCGACCGCTTGCGGCTGCAACTGGTCTACCACGCGCGCCGCTTCGACGCCGCCGCCGTCGCCGGCATGCTGGCAGGCGTGGCGGCGCTGCTGCGCGCCTTCCCTGCCGCGCCGCGGCGCCGCCTCGAGGAGCTGGCGGCAATCTGAGCAAGCTGAGCGGTCAGCCGCGGCGCGGCCCGGTGGCGCGAACCACCGGGCATCTGGACCTACCGGCCCAGGACGGGAACCAGCTGGCCCAACTTCCGCCGGGTTAGGGACAAGCGAGGGCCGTGGTGTCGGCGGTCGTCGCGGTCAGGTGGTTCAACCTGTTCGAGTAGGTCTTGGTCTTGCCGTTGGAGGTGTCCACGATGTTCACCGTCCAGCCCTGGTTGGTCAGGCCGCCGATGAACACCCAGTAGTGGTTGTTGACGCCGCAGGCCGGCAGGATCTTCAGCCCCATCTCGAAGTTGCTCGGGTCGGTGAAATAGAGGAATGCCGACTCGTCGCTCTCGGCGCGCTTGCCGCCGAAATCCATCACCGTGCCGGCGCCGTGGGCGGTGGCGTTGTTGTAGGCGACCGTGACCTTGAAGCGGCCGTTCACCAGGCAGGCGGTGCCCGCGTTGCGGGTGCAGTTGGCGCTCGTGCCGGAGCAGGTCCCCGAGGGAACGCCGAAAGGATAGAGGTAGAAGGCCGAGCCGCCGGGGTCCGGCACCCCGCCCTCCCCGGTCGATGCGAAGGTGTACAGGTCGACGTAGTTGTATTGCGTCCCGTCGTACTCCTCGAGCGCGATGGTGACGAAGTAGCAACCGTTGGGAGGCGGCGTGTAAGGCGTCAGCAGCCCGGAGTCGACGTTGCTGAACTGGCTGCCGGCGTCCAGGGTGCCCAGGACATAGGCCGGTCCGAGCGCATAGTAAGTGACGTCGTTGCCGAAGACCGGGGGCGTGGTGGTGGCCCACAGCTCCAGCCGCAGCGTCCCCGACGTGCCGTCCGAGTTGTCGTTGGAGATGGTATCGACCTGGACCTCGGTCCCGGCGGTCGACCACGAGGCGCTGAGGGTGCCGCTCATGTTGAAGCCGGTCGAGGCATCGCTCGGCCGGATCTGCCGGGGCGCGCCGGACATGGGCTGCGGCTGCGCGGCAACCTCGGCGCCGGGAGGCTGTGGCGATACGACCCGCAGCTCCGTCGTTGCGGAGCGTAATTTGCCTTGGCCGGTCACGCCGTCGCCGGTTTCCGCCCGTGCGGCGCGTGGGGCAAGAGGGATCAGCGCGCAGCAGGCGGCCAGCATCGCGGCGAGAGGCAGGGTGAGGCGGCGCTGCGCGGCCGGCACGCACGGCGCCGCGGGGTTCTGGTTCCGGCTCGACATGGGAGGTCCTTTTCGGGGGGAGGCGGGCAGCGGTTGATCGGGTTGTCCGGACGTCCTCGAAGGGAGGTCGTCACAGGATCAGTCTGGCAAGGCCGCCACACCCCTGCCAGAGCATGTTCATGCTGGCTTTGGCCGCAGGGTGCTGAAGCCTCGGGCAGAAGGCTCTCATTCGGAAGAGCGGCAAGGGGATGCGATGGGTGACAGGCGGCCGGCGCCGCGGGCATCCGCGGCGGTTTGACCGGGCGGCGCCGCGTCCGCGGCGCGTTTGACCAGGCGGCGCCGCTGGGCGCGGCGGCTTGACCAGGTGGCGTCGCGTTCGCGGCGCCCTTGGACCGGGCGGCACTGCTGGCGCGGCGATCTGACCGGGGCGGCGCCGCTTGCGCGGCGATCTGACCAGGCGGCGCCGCTTGCGCGGCGATCTGACCGGGCGGCGCCGCTTGCGCGGCGATCTGA
>DATKFK010000373.1:0-4884 GCA_035544375.1 Thermoanaerobaculia bacterium | reverse complement strand
CACTACCCGGTGCTGTTCAGCGGCGCGGGAGGCCGCGTGGCGCACGAGTTCATCCTCGACCTGCGCCCGTTCAAGGCCAGCGCCGGCGTGGAGGCCGAGGACGTCGCCAAGCGCCTCATGGACTACGGCTTCCACGCCCCGACGATGTCCTTCCCGGTGGCCGGGACGCTGATGATCGAGCCCACCGAGAGCGAGTCCAAGGCCGAGCTCGACCGCTTCTGCGACGCCTTGATCGCCATCCGCGGCGAGATCCGGGCGATCGAGGAGGGCCGGGCGGACCGGCGGGACAACCCCCTGCACGGCGCGCCGCACACCGCGCGCGAGGCGGCCGGCGACGGCTGGGGCCACCCTTATGGCAGGGAGCAGGCGGTCTTTCCGGCGCCGTGGGTGCGTGAGCACAAGTTCTGGCCGGCGGTCGGCCGCATCGACAACGTCTGGGGCGATCGCAACCTCTTCTGCAGCTGCCCGCCGGTGGCCAGCTATGAGTAGTTGCCCGCGCCGTCGCCCGCGGGCCGGGGCCTGTCGCGCGTCGTGGACGTTGGGGTGAAGTGGGTGAAGGCGCTCGGAGCTGCGACGGCCGGCCTCTTCCTTGCCTGTTGGGTGATCTTCCTGCTGCAGCTCGCCGGCCTGGCACGGCTGCCCGACCTGCCGCGCCTGACCCTGACCCAGCTCTACAGCGCCGCTTCCGTGCTGGGATGGGTCGCCGGCATGACGTACGTGCAGCGCACCCGGCACCTGGCCGGCCCGCTGCGGCGCCGGCTGTTCCTGCTGTCGTTCTGCGGACCGCCGAGCCTCGTGTACCTGCTCATCGCCATGGGCCGCCTGCAGCTTCAGGCGCCGCTGGTGCTGCTGTGGTCGCTCTGCGTCTTCGGCATCTTCTACCTGGTGCCCGTCTCTTTCCGCTCCGCCGGGCGTGGGCCGCGGGCTTGATCTAGCGTTGGCGAGGCCGATCTGACGAGCGGCGTGGCACATCCCATGCTTCGAGACGAGACGGCGAGGGGACTGGAAGAGCGGGTGGAATCATGATCGCGGCGAACGAACGACATGCGGCGGCCGAGCAGGCGGCGCGGGTGATCGCGGACCTCGCCGCCCGCGGCTCGGTCCTGGTGGCCTATTCGGGGGGCGTCGATTCGGCGCTGGTGGCGGCGCTCGCCGTCCGCGCCGTCGGCGAGCGGGCGCTGGCGGTGACCGCGGCCGCCGAGACGCTGGCCGGCGCCGAGCTCGACCATGCGCGGCGCCTCGCCACCGAGATCGGCATCCGCCACGAGGTCATCACCTACAGCGAGCTCGACGATCCGGAGTTCGTCGCCAACCCCGCCCACCGCTGCTACGTCTGCCAGGGCATGCGCATGGATGCGATGCAGCGCGAGGCGGCCCGCCGGGGTCTGGCCGTGGTGTGCGACGGCACCAACGCTTCCGATCCCGGCCCCGACCGCCCCGGCCTGCGCGCCGTCCGCGAGCGGGGGATCCACTCGCCCCTGCTCGCCCACGGCATCGACAAGCCGGCGGCCCGCGCCATGGCGCGATGGCTGGGGCTGTCGGCGTGGGACCGGCCGGCCAACGCCTGCCTGTCGTCGCGCATCCCGCACGGCCAGGTGGTGACGCTGGGCAAGCTGCGGCGCATCGAGGCGGCCGAGGCGCTCCTGGCCGGCGCCGGCTTCCAGGTGGTCCGCGTGCGCGACGACCAGGGCGCGGCGCGGGTCGAGGTGGCCGCGGCCGAGGTGGACCGGCTGGCGGCGCTGTGGGAGGGCCTGGCGCCGCGCCTGCGGCAGCTCGGCTTCGCGCGCGCCGCCTTCGATCCACGGGGCTACCGCCGCGGCGGCGCCGACCTGCCGGCCTCGCCGGCCCCGTCCGGGTCGGCTGCGGATCCTCCCGCCGCGCGGTCAGCCACGAGCCCGGACCTGTCCTCCCCGTGAACCCGCGCGACCTGCAGGAGCTGCTCGAGGCGGTGGCCGCCGGCCGCGTGGCGCCGGAGCGGGCGATGGAGCGGCTGGCGGAGCTGCCCTTCGCCGACCTCGGCTTCGCCACTCTGGACCTCCATCGCGAGCTGCGAGTCGGTTTGCCCGAGGCCATCTACGCCGAGGGCAAGACCAGCGCCGACCTCCTGCGAATCGCCGAGCGCCTGCTGGCGGCGCACGGCCGGGTGCTGGTGACCCGTCTCGCGCCCGCCGCGGCGGCCGAGCTGCGGGGGAGGTTGGGCGCCGGCGCCGACTATCATGAACGCGCCCGCGTGCTCACCTGCGGCGCGGCCGCACCGCTGGCGGGGCCGCCGATCGCGGTGCTCGCCGCCGGCACCTCCGACCTGCCGGTGGCCGAAGAGGCAGCCGTCTGCGCGGAGTGGGCTGGCCACCGCGTCGACCGCGCCTATGACGTCGGCGTCGCGGGCATTCACCGGTTGCTCGGCCGCCTTCCGCAGATCCGCGGCGCCGGGGCGGTCATCGCGGTGGCCGGCATGGACGGCGCCCTGCCCACCGTCGTGGCCAGCCTGGTGCCCGCGCCGGTGGTGGCGGTGCCCACCAGCGTCGGCTACGGCGCCAGCTTCGGCGGCCTCGCGCCGCTCCTCACCATGCTCAACGGCTGTGCCCCCGGCGTCGGCGTCGTCAACATCGACAACGGCTACGGCGCCGCCGTTCTCGCCAGCCGCATCGCCCGCCTCGCTCAGCGCGCCGAGGCCGGCAACCCCGCCGCGCCGGCCACGCCGGCGACCGCGGCCCCATCAGGCGCCGGCGAGGCTGTCCCTGCCGCCCGCCAGGAGTGAGGAGGACCTGATCATGTGGAAGGTGCTCGCCGTGCTGCTCGCCCTTGCCGCCGCGGGTCCGGCTTGGGCCGACACCCTGCTCACCTACGACGTTACCGCCCCGCAGGCGGTTGGACCCAACGGCAGGGCCATGGGCGGCCATTACCAGCGGCACGTGCTGATCGGACCGGGGCGCGTCCGGATGGAAGACGACACGTCGATACGCATCCTGCGCGAGGACAAGCACGAGATCTACGACGTCAAACAGGGAGGTCCAAACCCTTTCTACTGCAGGCATGGCTGGCCGCTCGACCTCAAGTCCGAGCTGCCTGCCGAGCTGTACCAGAATCTGCAGAGCCATCCTCACGACCAGGGACCGGCGGCGGTCCAGCTCGTCGCGCTGGGAGAGCGGAAGGTCGGACAGTGGCTGGCGACGGGGACGCGGATCGAGGTCTCGGACGCCCCCGACAGCTGGATGAAGACCAGCGTGTGGACGACCGCCCAGCTGCCGCAGGTCGGCTACGCGCTGGTTTCGGAGCTCAACGTCGCGCTCGCGCCGCTCGCCAGCAGCCGCCCCGTGATCGCCCGCGCACAGGAAGAAGCGAAGCTGCCGGGCGTGCCCGTGCGCATCGAGATCTATGCGAAGAACGACATGTCGGGCGAAACGCACACGCAGATGCAGCTCGTGGCGGTGGAAGACCACCCGTCTGTCGAGGCGGACTACCTGCCCCCCAAGGGCCTCAAACGAGCCGATTACTTCCTCTGCTTCCGCTGAGCCGCCGACGCCTGCCGCGTCTCGAACGGCTGCCCGGATCGCCGGATCTGGCGCCAGGTCCGCGACAGGACGTCACGGCGGCCGTGACCCGCGAGCAGCTGGAACAGGACGCGCAAGAGGCCGTGCTCGGCCGCGCGCGCCAGTTGATCCGCCGCGCCTTTCCCGACAGCTTGGTCTGATACCCCAGCGCCGGTGGCCCCTCCCGCCGGCGCCAAACTTCCGGAACTGTATGAATCTTCATACAGGCGTGTGCGTATTCACTTCCGGACGCACCACCTGCAATGGAGCGTGGCAAGGCCTCCTGCCGGAGCGACAAACGTCCGAGTTTCAATGACTTGAGCCTTGCCCGCGGGGCCGTCGCGGGGAGGCGGAGCGGCTGGCAGCCGTGTTGCCCTCTGCCGGCCTGGCGTCGAGGGCTCGACCTCGACCCCAGAGCCAGGAGGTGCCCATGAACACCGTTCTCGTTTCGGTGCCGAGCCGTGGGAGGCCAGGCGGCCGGCGCCTGGTGCTCGCATCCTGCTTCGCGCTCGGCTCCCTGTTCTGCCCGCCGGTGCCCGCCGCGGCGGGAGCCGTCGCCGCGCCGGCGCCACCCCCGGCGCCGCCGGCCGTCGAGCCGCGCTTCCTGATCGAGACGATCTCGATCGCGGGAGTGCAGCGGCAGGCCACGCGGGCGATCATCGTCTCGCAGTCCTACCTGAAGACCGGCCAGAGCTACACCGAACGCGAGCTGCAGGAGGCGGTCTATCGCATCAAGCGGCTGCCGTTCGTCGTGGATGCCGAGCTGGCGCTGCGCAAGGGGAGCGAGCGCGGCCGCTACGAGCTGGTGGTGACCGTCGAGGAGACGCGGCCGCTCTTCCTGGACTATGGGCTGAGCGGTTTCTACCAGGCGCGCACGCCGGGGCTGGGGTTCCCCACCGGCAGGAACCGCCTGCAGTGGGAAAACGGCGGCACGCTCGCCGTCCGCGAGTTCGTCGGCGCCTCGGGCTTCGCCTTCGTTTCGGTGTCCGGGGGCAACGGCCCGAGCCGGACGCTGCAGCTCGGCTATACCCAATACGGCCTCTTCGGCGGCAACAGCTACGCCAGCCTTCTCGCCCTGACCGAGCTGCGGTCGCACCTGGGGCGCGACCTCTTGCTCGAAGGCTCGGCAGGCATCCCGCTGTCGAGCAACGTGATGTTGATCGCGTCCCCGGGCTGGGCAGCCGATGACGGTCCGGGACCGAACCAGAGCCGCGACTGGAGCGGCAACCTGTCCCTGGTCTACCGCACGACGGACGACCCGATCATCCCGACGAGCGGGGCCGACGTCGAGCTCGGCGCCTTTGGCGAGTGGTCGCAGGGGTCGAGCGAATTCGGCGGCATCACCTATCGCTCC
>DATKFK010000372.1:0-4107 GCA_035544375.1 Thermoanaerobaculia bacterium | reverse complement strand
CGGCGATCCAGGACTGGCCGGTGCAGCGGCAGGTGCAGGCGGTGCGGACGCTCGACACCATGCGCACGGCGCTCGACACGGTGTCGGAGCAGTTCCGCCACGACATCGCCGACCAGCTGCTGCTCGAGCGGATCAAGGGGGACATGGACGGCATCCACGGCCACCAGGAAGCGCTCGAGCTGCAGGCGACGATCCTAATGTACACGGCGCAGGAGCTGGGCGTGATCAAGCAGTCCCTGGCCACCGCCAACAACATGCAGGCGGTCTACTACGCCCACCAGGTCAATCGCGAGGCGCAGGGCGAGGCGATGCTGGCGGCGGGCCTGGCGCGCACCGTGGACGCCAACAGCAAGGAGCCGGCGCCGGGCTACGGCGCGCTGCCGGGCTGGTGGTCGGGCCGTTAGGTCAGGTCGCGCGGGGCGGGCGATGGGGCGGCGGGCTGAGAGTCAGGCCGACCGCGGCTCCCGGCTGTACGCCGCGCCAGGTGTCACTCGGCCATGAGGCGCCGCGCTCGCTCTTCCGCGGCTTGCGCATCGTCGTCCCGTCCAAGCTTGCTCATGGCCTTGCCTTTGGCGGTCCACGAATCGCCGTCTTCCTGATCGAGCGCGATAGCCAGCTCGAATTCGTCGGCAGCCTCCTGGAAACGCTTCTGGTCCATGAGGAGCCAACCGAGCTCGCGGCGTGGCCAGGGGTTGATGCGGCTCGCCGCGAGCGCCCTGTCCAGGAGCGCCTTCGCCTCCTCACGCATCGCGGCCACCGCGGCGGGAGCCGGCTCTTCGAGAGCGCGGCGGCGCAGCCCTCTGGCGAGGCCGGTCAGCGCGTTGGCGTTGTGCGGGTCGGTCTCCACCGCCCGCCGCCATTGGCGAGTCGCATCCACCGGCCGGTGCAGCCCGTACAGCGCATTGCCCCAGGCGCGGTGTGCGTCGGACAGCCAGGGATCCGCCGCGAGAGCCCGCCGATATTTCTTGATCGCCTTGTCGTGCTGGTTCGCCTTCCTCAGCACTTCGCCCCACGCTCCCCATGCCCAGGCATTGGTCGGGTCGATCTCGACTGCCTGCCTGAGCTTGGCTACAGCCTCGGCAGGCAAATTGCGGGCGAGCAAGACCCGGGACCAGCCAAGGCAGGCTGCCGACTGGTATCGATCCATGTCCAGGGCTTCGCTGTATTTCTTGGCCGCGGCATCATAGCGACGCAGCGAACTGAGCGAGTCGGCCCAAAGTATCCCTGCATTGATGAAGTACGGGTCCAGTGCCAAGGCTTCCTGGCAATAGGCGATCGCCTTCTCGAAATGGCGCTGATGAAAAGCGGAGAAAGCCAGCCCCGCCAGCCCGTTGGCGCGGCTTGGATCGGCGGCGGCGGCGTCCTGATACTGTTTCTCGGCTTCGTCGAAGCGCTCCATTTTGACCAAGATATCGCCCCATAAACCTCGAGCCTCGACCACGTTGACCGTTTCCTCGGCCGCGGTCTTGGTCTTGGCAATCGCCTCCTCGGACCGGTGCTGTGCCTGGAGCAGCCGCGCCCAGTTGAGGTAGAACCATGCGAACTCGCGATCGAGATCGACCGCCCGCGCAAGGCTCTCCTCGGCTTGCGCATGGCGGCCGAGGCGCCACAGGGCATACCCGCTGCCGCTCCAGGCCCGCGCGTAGCCCGGATCGAGGCGTATCGCACGTCGAAAGTGACCGAGCGCGCGACTGTAGAAATGACGGTCGTTGTCGACGTTGCCGAGGTTGCACCAAAGTACGGCCTGCTTGCCGTCGATTTCGATTGCCGTACGGAGCGTGGTTGCCGCCTGGTCGAAGCGTCGCTGCAGGCGCAGAAGGATGCCGCGGCTGTTGTACAGCGACCACGATTGCGGAGGCAGTCGAGCGGCGGCGCTGTACTTCACTTCCGCTTCCCTGAACCGCCTCTGCTCGACGAGGACGTTGCCCCAGACGATGTAGGCTCGACCATGGTGCTTGGCGGGTCGACTTGCCAGGCAATGCCGCACCGCCTCGAGCGTGGCGTCGAAATTGCGAGTGCGCAGGCCGACCGCGAACCGGTAGCTGGCGAGTAGATAGGGATCGACCAGTTCCGCGATCGCCAGCGCCGCGGGTTGGAAGAGCTCTTCGATCGCATCTTTGGATGCCCGCAGGTTGTCAGGGGTTTGCCGGCGGTCGTGCGTACGCAGCACGATCCGGATCGCTTCCCCGTCGCGGATGATCTCGCCCTTCACGCGCCGCTCGTGTTGACCGGACAATTGGCGCAGGTAGCGGATGACGCTGCGGTAGGAGACTCCTGCGCCTGGCACCGTGAAGTCGATCTGCGCGGCGCTCAGTTGATAGCCCTCCTCGATCCTCCCGCCCCACCGCGCGGTTCGTCTGAGGCCGAGGATTTCCGCGGCAATGCGTTGTGCGACCACATCGGGCGTGTACCCAAGCTCCTCGAGGTTCTTGGGTACGTCGATAGGGTCGATGATCACCGCCGGATGGCGCCATTCCCGCCAGATGACCAGGAGGAGCATGGGCGGCAGCAGGAGAAATGCAAGGGTTTCCAGCACGGCCCTGATGTCGGCGGCGAATTGCTCGACGCGGCTCTCTTTGGCGGTCTCGACCGTTAGCGGCGCGGCCGCGGGCGGCGATACCGCGATGCTCCGCGCGGTTTGACTTGGCGGCGGCGCTGGCAGCGACGGATGGCGTGGCTGCACGCCACCGGCGGCCGGGACCACGAGGGCTGATAGGGCGAAGGGTAGGAGACCCTTGCGCAGCATGGTGCTGACCTCCGGTGGCCCATTTGCTGGACCGATTATCTTGCGCAAACCTGCTCGTACGTTTCTTTGATCATACTGGATCGAGAGCATGGCGACATGGGTTTGCGGGGAAGGATCTCGCCCGCGTGCGCCATGAGGTCGGAGAGGGTTCGGGTGGGCGCATTGGGGCGGCGGCGCCGCCGGCATGAGGATGGTCGGCAGCGCGATCTTGTAGACTGTGAGCGTATCCGGGAGCACGGAGGTGCTGCGCTGCCGACGCCCAGGCAGGAGCGGCATGCCGTCAGCGGCGGCCAGTGCATCCCGGGCTCTGTGCGCGGGCAACAGCAGCCATGGGCCATCCCTCACTTGCCGACATCAAGGCCGAGCTCGCCGAGAGCGGCCGCGGCGCGGTCGTGGTCGGCGCTGGCGTCGCCATGGCCGCGATTGGCGCGGCCGGCGCGACCGGCGGCACGCCCCGGGCGGCGCTCGCCTCGTGGGAGGGGCTGCTGCGGCACGGGCTCGCAACTGAGGAGGTGCGGTGATCCTCCACGCGCTGCTCGGCATCGCTCTCAACCTGGTCACGACGCCGGGCGAGCTGGCGTCGCGTGCCGCGGGCTCGGTGACGGTCCTCGACGCACGCCCGGCTGGCGACTACCGGCGCGGGCATGTCCCGGGCGCGATCCGCATCGACTGGACGGACTTCCGGGAGGGATGGGGGCGCACGGGGAAGCTGCCGCGGGACCTGGAGGGCCTGGCCCGCCGCCTCGCCGGTTTCGGCGTCGATGCCAACCGCCCGGTGGTCGTCTACGGCAACGCCCGGAAGGGCTGGGGCGAGGAGGGGCGCATCGTCTGGATGCTGGCGTACCTCGGCCATCCGCAGGCGCGGCTCCTCGACGGCGGCTGGGAGGCGTGGCTCGACGCGAAGCAGCCGGTCTCGGTCGCCGACGAACGCCCCTTGACGGGTCGCTTCCACGCGGTGCCGCAGACGGCCCTGCGCGCCGGCGTGGCGGACGTCGAGGGGGCGCGGCGCGGCGGCGGGGTCGTTCTCGACGTGCGCTCCGACGCGGAGTGGCGGGGCGCGACGCCGTATCACGAAGCGCGCGGCGGCCATATCCCGGGGGCGGTCCACGTCGAATGGAAGGAGCTGCTCGACAGGCGCGGCCGGCTCGACCCGGACGCCGCGCGGGCAAGGCTCCTTGCCGCCGGCGTCAAGCCCGCGGACCGGGTGATCACCTACTGTACGGGCGGCGTCCGCTCGGCGGAGGCGTGGGTGATCCTGCGGGCGCTCGGCTACGCCGAGGTCCGCAACTACGACGGCTCGTGGTTCGAGTGGTCGGCCGACGCCAGCCGGCCGGTCAGCCACCAGTGAGCCGCGGGCCGCC
>DATKFK010000371.1:0-7455 GCA_035544375.1 Thermoanaerobaculia bacterium | reverse complement strand
TTCTGGAACGAGATCTATCTCGACCCGCGGCAGCTGCCCGAGGCGGCCTCGTGCCCGGCGGCGAGGCGGCTGCTCGAATCGACGGAGCTCGCGGCCGAGATGCGGGCGCTTGCCGCGCTGCCGCTGGTCGACTACGCCCGGGTCGCGACCCTCAAGCGCCGCGTGCTCGACGAAATGGTGGCATGGTCGTTCGCCGGCTCGGGGCCGCGCCGCCAGGAGCTCGAGCGCTTCGTCGCGGCCCACCCCGCGCTCGCCGATTACGCGGCCTTCCGCGCCGTCGGCGACCGCCGCGGCGAGAGCTGGCAGGCATGGCCGGAACGGTTGCGCGAGGGCAGCCTGGCGGCGGCGGACTACGACGAGGAGGACTACCGTTACCACCTGTGGGTGCAATGGGCGATGGAGGAGCAGCTCGAGCAGGCGGCCGAGCAGACGCGCCGCCAGGCCGGCGAGCGCGCCGGGCAGCCCGGGAGCGCCGGTCTGTACCTCGACATGCCGGTGGGCGTGCACGGCAGCGGCTACGACGTCTGGCGCTGGCGCGACGTCTTCGCCGCCGGGGCCTCGGCCGGCGCTCCGCCCGACGCCTTCTTCACCCAGGGCCAGGACTGGGGCTTCCCGCCGCTGCGGCCGGAGCGCCTGCGCGAGCGCGGCTACGACTACCTGATCGCGACCCTGCGCCATCACCTGCGCCATGCCGAAACGCTGCGCCTGGACCACGTCATGCAGCTGCACCGCCTGTTCTGGGTGCCGCGGGGTCTGGGGCCGTCCGGCGGCGTTTACGTCCGCTATCCCCACGAGGAGCTCTACGCCGTGCTGTCGCTCGAGTCGCATCGCCACCGTGCGATGATCGTCGGCGAGAACCTCGGCACCGTGCCGCCGGAGGTGAACGAGTCGATGGCGCGCCATGGCGTCCTCGGCATGTACGTCATGCAATACGAGCTGGCGCCGGGCGGCGGCGGCCTGCAGCGCGAACCGCCCCCGACCTCGGTCGCCGGCCTCAACACCCACGACATGCCGACCTTCCGCGGCTTCTGGGAGGGGCGCGACATCGACGACCAGCAGGCGCTCGGCTTCTTCGACGAGCGCCAGGCGGGCGAGGAGCGCCAGCGGCGCGCCGCGCAGCGCCAGCAGCTGGCCGGCGCGGTCCAGGCGAACTGGCCGGGAGCCTGGGACGGGCGCAGCGATCCCTATCCCCTGGTGCTGCGCGGCTGCCTCGAGCACCTGGCGGCGGGCCCGGCACGAATGGTGCTGGTGAACCTGGAGGACCTGTGGCAGGAAACCGAGCCGCAGAACGTGCCCGGCACCCGGGAGGACCAGCGCCCCAACTGGCGGCGCAAGGCGCGGTTGACCTTCGAGGAGATGACCCGGCGTCCCGACGTGGCGGAGATGCTGGGGCGCATCGATCAGCTGCGGCGTGGCGGCCGGGGACGGTGACCGCGGCACCCGTGGCACCCATGGACGGCAGCAAGGGGGCAGCGTGAGCGACCAAGAACCGCCGGGCCCGGCCATTCCGGCGACACCGGCCAGCCCGGCAGATCTGGCGAAAGCAGAAGCGACGGCGGGAACTGTGGAAGTCCCGGCGAGCCAGGTGGCTCCGGAGCCGCCGGCGATCCCGGCGATCGGCGACGCGGACCTGTACCTGTTCAACGAGGGCACCCAGGTCAGGCTCTACCAGCACCTGGGCGCTCACCCGGTCTTTGCCGGCGACGAGCGCCGCCTGGTGGGCACGCGCTTCGCCGTGTGGGCGCCGAATGCGCGCTACGTGGCGGTGATCGGGGACTGGAACGGCTGGGACCGGAGCGTCGATCCGCTGGCGGCGCGCGGGACCTCGGGGGTCTGGGAGGGGTTCGTGCAGGGCGTCGGCCCGGGCGCCCATTACAAGTACCACGTCGCGTCCCAGTTCCGCGGCTACCGCGTCGACAAGGCGGACCCGCTCGCCTTCCACGCCGAGACGCCGCCGCACCAGGCCTCGATCGTCTGGGACCTCGACTATCGCTGGGGCGACGAGTCGTGGATGGCCGAGCGCGGCGCGCGCCAGGCGCTCGGCGCGCCGGCGTCGATCTACGAGGTGCACCTGGGCTCCTGGCGGCGCGTGCCGGAGGACGGCAACCGCTCGCTGAGCTACCGCGAGGCGGCGCCGTTGCTCGCCGATCACGTCATCCGCATGGGCTTCACGCACGTCGAGCTGATGCCGGTCATGGAGCACCCTTTCTACGGCTCGTGGGGGTACCAGGTCACGGGCTTCTTCGCGCCCACCAGCCGCTACGGCACGCCGCAGGACCTCATGTACCTGATCGACCATCTGCACCAGCGCGGCATCGGCGTCATCCTCGACTGGGTGCCGTCCCACTTCCCGAACGACGAGCACGCCCTGGCGTTCTTCGACGGCACGCACCTCTACGAGCACGCCGATCCGCGCAAGGGCTTTCAGCCCGACTGGGGCAGCCTGATCTTCAACTACGGCCGCAGCGAGGTGCGCAGCTTCCTGATCAGCAGCGCGTGCTTCTGGCTCGACCGTTATCACGCCGACGGCCTGCGGCTCGACGCCGTCGCCTCGATGCTGTACCTCGATTACTCGCGCCAGGCCGGGCAATGGCTGCCGAACGCCTTCGGCGGGCGCGAGAACCTCGAGGCGATCGAGTTCCTGCGCCAGCTCAACGCCTCGGTGTACCGCGACTTTCCCGACGTGCAGACGGTGGCCGAAGAATCGACGGCCTGGCCCATGGTGTCGCGGCCGCTCTACCTGGGCGGGCTCGGCTTCGGCTTCAAGTGGGACATGGGCTGGATGCACGACACGCTGTCCTATTTCGCCGAGGACCCGGTGTACCGCCGCTTCCACCAGGACCAGCTGACCTTCCGCGGCATCTACGCCTGGACCGAGAACTTCGTGCTGCCGCTGTCGCACGACGAGGTGGTGTACGGCAAGGGGTCGCTGTTCGGCAAGATGCCCGGCGATCGCTGGCAGCGGTTCGCCAACCTGCGCCTGCTGTACGCCTGGATGTTCGGCCAGCCCGGCAAGAAGCTGCTGTTCATGGGCGGCGAGCTGGCCCAGGAGCGGGAGTGGGACCATGAATCGAGCCTCGACTGGCATCTGCTCGCGGATCCCGATCATGCGGCCCTGGGCCGCTGGCTCGAGGACCTGAACCGCTTCTATCGCGGCCAGCCGGCGATGCACCAGCTCGATTGCGCTCCCGGCGGGTTCTCGTGGATCGACGGCACCGACGCGGAGAACAGCGTGCTGTCGTTCGTGCGCCAGGGCGAGGCGGGAGCGGCGCCGGTGGTGGCGGTCTTCAACTTCACGCCGGTGCCGCGCCACAACTACCGCATCGGCGTGCCGGGCGGCGGCTATTGGCGCGAGGCGCTCAACAGCGACGCCCGCGACTACGGGGGCAGCGGCATGGGAAACATGGGCGGCATCGAGGCCTCGCCGCTGCCGCTGCACGGACGCAGCCATTCGCTCGCCCTGACGCTGCCGCCCCTGGCGGCGGTCTTCCTCGAGAAACGGCAAGCCCCGGCGGCGGTGCGGCAGGGCGCGGCGGGCGCGGCGGCGACGCCGGCGGCGGAGCAGCAGGACGCCGAAGGCACGGCCCCGGCGGCGGCGGAGCGGCAGGGCGGCGAAGGCACGGCCCCGGCGGCGTTGGAGCCTGGCGCTTGACGGCGCGCTGGCTCTGCATCCACGGCCATTTCTATCAGCCGCCGCGCGAGGACCCCTGGTCGGGGGCCATCGCGCCGCAGCCGTCGGCCCATCCCTTCCGCGACTGGAACGCGCGCATCGCCGCCGAGTGCTACGCGCCCAACGCGGCAGCGCGCATTCTCGACGGCGACGGCAGGGTCGCCCGCGTCGTCAACAACTACGCCCGCATGAGCTTCGACTTCGGTCCGACGCTGCTCGCCTGGCTGCAGGTTGAAGCGCCGGAGGTCTACGGCGCCGTGCTGGCGGCCGACCGGGAGAGCCGCGAGCGCTTCTCCGGGCACGGCTCGGCGCTGGCCCAAGCCTACAACCACGTCATCCTGCCGCTCGCCAACCGCCGCGACAAGCAGACGCAGATCGTCTGGGGGTTGCGCGACTTCGAGCACCGCTTCGGCCGGCCTGCCGCCGGCATGTGGCTGCCCGAGACCGCGGCCGACCTCGAGAGCCTGGACCTGCTGGCCGCTCACGGCGTGCGCTTCACCATCCTCGAGCCGCACCAGGCCCGGCGGGTGCGGCCGCTGCCGCCCGCCACCGGCGGCTGGCGCAGCGTCGCCGGCGGCGTCGTCGACACCTCGCGGCCCTACATGGTGACGCTGCCTTCGGGGCGCCGCCTCGCGGTGTTCTTCTACGACGGCCCGCTCGCCCGCGCCGTTGCCTTCGAAGGGTTGCTCGAAAGCGGCGACCGCTTCGCCGGCCGCCTGCTCGGCAGCGTGCCGCGCAACGGCGGCGCGGACCCGCTGATCCACGTTGCCACGGACGGCGAGACCTACGGCCACCACCATCGTCACGGCGAGATGGCGCTCAGCTATGCCTTGCACCTGATCGAGTCGAACGGCCTGGCGAGGCTCACCAACTACGGCGAATACCTCGCGTCCCATCCGCCGGCCGACGAGGTCGAGATCGTCGAGAACACGTCATGGAGCTGCATCCACGGTGTCGATCGCTGGCGCGAGGACTGCGGCTGCCGCATCGGCGGCCCACCCGGCTGGGACCAGGCTTGGCGGGCGCCGCTCCGCCTGGCGCTGGACGAGCTGCGCGACGAGCTGGCGCCGCTCTACGAGCAGGCGGCCGGCGAGATCTTCGAATCGCCGTGGCAGGCCCGCGACGACTCCATCGACCTGGTGCTGGATCCGTCGCCGGCCGCCGCCGAGGCTTTTTTCGCGCGCCACGCCCGCGGCGCCGTTGCCGCCGGCGAGCGGCGCGCGCGGGCGCTGCGGCTGCTCGAGATGCAGCGCTGCGCCATGCTCATGTACACGAGCTGCGGCTGGTTCTTCGATGATCTCGCCGGCCTCGAGGCGGTGCAGGTGCTGCGCTACGCCGGCCGGGCGGCGCGGCTCGCCGACGAGCTGTGCGGCGGCCAATGCGAGCGCGCGCTGCTGCGGCGCCTGGCCTGGGCGCGCAGCAACGACCCCGCGGCCGGCACCGGCCGCGACCTCTACGAGGCGCGGGTGCGGCCGGCCGGTTGATCGGGTCTGCCGGCTAACGCAGGATGTGCCCCGGGATCTTCCTCAGCTCGTCGTGCAGGCGGCGCTCGGCATACCAGAGGTCGTACGCATGCTGCATGCTGAGCCAGGCGGCCGCGCCGTTGCCGCAGAACTTGCCGAGGCGCACCGCCATCTCCGGGCTGATGCCGGACCGGCCGGACAGGATGCGGTGCAGGGTCTGGCGGGTCACCCGCAGCTGGCGGGCGGCCTCGCTCACCGTCACCTCCAACGCCGGCAGGACGTCGTCGCGCAGGAAGTCTCCCGGATGGGTTGGCGGCCGATGCAGGCGGGCCACCGGTCTGTCTGTGATCTTCAAATAGGTGCGTGATGACGGCATGCTCACCCTCCCTGACGCGGCGAACCTTTGTCTCGCCTCCCCGTATGTACCGGCAAGAGGTCCCGCAGTTCACTCTTCGCGGCCGCGAGGGTCCGCGAGGTGCCTGGGGCACTCGTCACCAGGGAGGTTCAATGGTCAGGAAACCACATCGCTTCAAGGCTCTCCGGGCAGTGCTCCGGTCAGCCGCACCGGCCGCGGTCCTGGCGCTCCTCGTCAGCGGCGCCGCGGCGGCCCAGGTCGCCAGCATCACCGTGCCGCCCTCCGGCGGCAACCAGCGGGCGACGGTCACCCAGGGGATCGGCCTGGTCCGGGTGACGATCGACTACAGCAGCCCGCACGTCCACAGTCCGACCGGCGAGGACCGGCGCGGCAAGATCTGGGGAAAGCTGGTGCCCTACGGCATGGCCAACCTGGGCTTCGGGACCTGCGGCGACCAGTGCCCATGGCGAGGCGGCGCCAACGAGAACACGGTCTTCACCACCACCAATGACATTAAAGTGCAGGGCCAGGTGCTGCCTGCCGGCTCCTACGGGCTGCACTTCCTCGCCGACCGCGAGGAGTGGACGATCATTTTCTCGAAGGATTCGACCGCCTGGGGGAGCTTCTTTTACGACGCCAAGGAGGATGCCCTAAGGATCAAGGCGAAGCCCGCCAAGGGCGACTACCACGAGGACCTGACCTACTGGTTCCGCGACCGCAAGCTCGACCACGCGACCGCGGTGCTGAGCTGGGAAGACCTCGAGCTGCCGTTCGACATCACCGTCGACAACGCCAAGGACCTCTACGTCGAGAACATGCGCCGCGAGCTGCGCTCGAGCGCCGGGTTCACCTGGGTGGGATGGAACACCGCCGCCAACTACTGCCTTTTGGCCAAGACCCATCTCGACGAGGGTCTGAAGTGGGCCGAGAGGGCCGTCGACGCGACGCAGAACGGCCAGGTGAACTTCGCCACTCTCAGCACCCTCGCCGACCTGCAGGAGGCCAACAACCTGGCCGCGGAGTCCAAGAAGACGCGGATCCGGGCCCTCCACGATCCGAGCGCTGGGCCCATCGACCTCCACCAGTACGGCCGCCAGCTGCTCGCCCAGAAGAAGACGGCCGAGGCCATGGAGGTCTTCCAGCTCAACGCCAAGCTGCACCCCGACACCTGGCCTGTCCACGTCGGGCTCGCCCGCGGCTATGCCGCCCTGGGCCAGCGCAAGGAGGCGATCGAGCAGGCCAAGCTGGCGCTGAAGCAGGCCCCCGACGAGGGCAATCGCCGGAGCCTGCAGAACATCATCGAGCAGCTCGAGGCAGGCAAGGACATCTAGAAGCGAGGCGCCCCGCGACCCCGCGAGCTGGGCATGCAGGGCAAGCGGGGGAGACCGGCAGTGCGAGCCCGGGCCGTCATCGGCGGCCCGGGCTCACTCTTTTCCCTGGGGGCCCGGCCCTCGGCCGTGGTTTTACGATGCTTGGCACGTGTAAGGCTTGATAATCCAGCTTTGTAGACTGTAATATCCAGGCCATGTGGATCGACCGACGCATGGCGGCCGGCGTGCTCGCGGCGGCGCGGCAGTATCCGGCACTGGTCGTCACCGGCGGGCGGCAAACCGGGAAGACGACGCTCTTGCGGCACCTCTTTCCGGACGCCTCTTTCGCCTCGCTGGACCTTCCCTCGGCGGCCCACCAGGCCGACCAGCAGGGAGAGGAGTTCCTTGCCGGCTTCCAGGAGCCGGTGATCCTCGACGAGGTCCAGTACGCGCCGGGCCTCTTTCGCCACCTGAAGGTGGCGATCGATGCCTCCCGGTCCCGGCGCGGCCGGTTCCTGATGACCGGCTCGCAGAAGTTCTCGCTGATGAGCTCCCTGTCGGAGAGCCTCGCCGGACGCTGCGCGGTGCTCGAGCTCGACAGTTTGTCGAGCGTCGAAATCCTGAAGGCGTTTTCCGCCGAAACGATTCCGGTCGAGG
>DATKFK010000370.1:0-2600 GCA_035544375.1 Thermoanaerobaculia bacterium | reverse complement strand
CGGGCCAACAGTATTCAAGTTGCGCTCGACGATTTCGGCAGCGGGTACTCGGCGTTGACGTATCTGCGCAAACTGCCGATCGATGAGGTCAAGGTCGACTACGACTTGATCGGCAGTGTACTGACCGATCCACGCGCCGAGGCGATCGTGCGGGCCGTCATCGACCTGGCCAGCGCCATGGGCATAGACACGGTCGCCGAGGGGGTCGAGACCAAGAGCCAGGTCGCTGGGCTCAAGATGCTCGGCTGCCAGGTGGCCCAGGGCTTCTACTTCTCGCACCCGCTGCACGCCGATGAGTTCGACCGGCTCCTTACCCGCCACTTTGCCGCGACCTCCGAGGTGCCGGACCAGCGCCTGCCGGGTCGGCGCGCGCACCCTTAGCCCCGTGAACGGCATTAGTTCCAGTTGCGACGGTGGAGCAAGAAGAGGGTGGCCATCACGCACGCCGCGCTCAGTCCTACACCGAAGATCAGGAACGCTGGCCATCCTTTTTCGATGCTTCCGGTGAGGACGCCGAAATTCTGCCCCCAGAATCCAGCGAGGAACGAGATGGGCAGGAAAATGGTGGCCACCGCCGCGAGCCGGCGGCTCACCACGGCCAGATGCTTGCTCGCCAGCGAGGCATGCAGACCCAGCAGGCCGGTGCATCGGTCCTCGATCGCGGTGAGGCCCGCGACGATCTGCCGCAGCTCATCATCGATGTCTTCGGCGTACAGCAGGGTTTCGCTGTTCGCGCCGGGCAGGGACTGGATGAGCGGTGTCCGGTCCGCGAGGTCCCGGCCGGGGGTGAGGATCCTCCGGCTCGTTGCGGCCCGGTGCCGTATCGAGGTGATCTCGGCCAGTTCCTCGTCGTCAGCCTCGCGCAGCACCCGCTGCTCGAGCGCATCAAGCCGCTGGTCCAGCTTGAGGCTGAGTGCGGAGAACTGGGTGTAAAGCGAGCTGATCAAGGGGTGCAGAATCCGGATCGGGTCGCTGGCGGGCTGGGGATGGACCGAGCCTGCCTGGCGCAGGGCATCAACGGCCGGGCTCGGCGAGCGGCGCAGCGTGATCAGGAATCCAGTCGTGTAGTAGCAGTGCACCTCGACGGGCTGGTGGAGTTCCTGATCGAGGCCAAAGCCGATGAGCATGACGCCGTTCCGGTAAACCTGCAGCTTCGCGCGCTGGCCAAACTGCTTTGAGCCTTCCACCAGCAAGGGGTGGAGCCCCAGGCCGGTGGCCAGTTGGTCAATGACCTCGTCGGTCGGGTTCTCGATGTCCAGCCAGAACGGCTGGGCCCCCTCAATGAGCCCGGTTATCACCGACGGGGAAGGATCCCAGACGACCTCGCCGGAGTGATCAAGCCAGCTTCGCATGGTGGCAGCCCGTTCGGTGGTTCGCTTCATGCGGACTGCGCGCAGAGTACCGCGTGCCGCCCCAGGAGCGCCGTGTCCGCCGACGGGAAGAGGGTCGCCGCGGCGCAGGCCGCGCGGGGGCTACTTTGCTTGCGAGACTGTCGTCTCCCCGGCCAGCGGCGCGAGTCCCACGAGCTTGGAAAGGAATCGATCGGCTTGCTCGGGGAAGGGCGGCCAGGGCAGGTCAGGCTCATTGATCCGCAGAGACAGCATGCCGATGACGGCCGTCCGGAGATCGAGTGCGACGGTGGCGGCGTCCCCTGGCGAGGCAACCCCGGCGTCCATGCAGCGCTGCACCGCAGCCGTAGTGCGCGTGAACAGGACCTCCTTGAAAGGCATGCCGACCTTGCTCTCATGCATCACCTTGTAGATGCCGGGATGCTCCTGCACCCAGGCCGCCTGCGCCAGGATCCGTGCGCGCAAGCCGAGAGCGGGGTCCTGATGTGCGGCCTCGGCCTCATCCGCAGCCCGGACCATCTCCGCGTGGCAGCGTTGCATGGCCGCCGCGACGAGCGCGTCACGATCTGGAAAGTACAGGTAAACAGAGGTGGGAGATACCGACACCGCACGTGCAACCGCGCGCAGCGACAAGGCCTCGTCGTCGGCTAGGTCGCCGAGCATCTGCACGGCGGCGGAAATGATCTCCTCCCGCAACCGCTCCCCCTGCCCCCGCGCGTTGGGGCGGCGAGGGCCAGCAGAGAGGCCTGCCGAGGTGGTGTCGTCCATCGCCCGGTCATTCTAGCTTCGCGTACTTGCGCCGTGGCAGTCCCTAACCCTACGCTTGTTCATGTAAGGACGGTTGTCCACATAACTCAAGGGATCGCCATGCCGCTCACGCTCCAAGAGGCTCAGACAGTCATCACCGGCGCACACGAGCGCGCCGCCACGATAGATGCACTGGTCACGGTCGCGGTCGTCGACGAAGGCGGACACCTGCAGGCCCTCGGCCGCATGAACGGCGCAGCGCCGCTCTCAGCCCAGATCGCCGAGGCCAAGGCGGCCAGCGTCGCCCTCTTCCGCCGCGACGGCGCCGCACTGCGCCAGTTGCAGGAGGCCAACCCTGGCTTCTTCGCCCAGCTGGACCGGGCCGTGCGGGTGCCCATCCTGGCGGGCGCCGGCGCGGCGCTCATCCTGCGAGGGGACACCGTCCTCGGTGCGATGTCGGTAAGCGGCGGAATGATGCCCGGGCAAGACGACGAATGCGCAGAA
>DATKFK010000369.1:0-3205 GCA_035544375.1 Thermoanaerobaculia bacterium | reverse complement strand
CGTCGCCGTCGCGCGCCGCCTGCTGCGCCTCGAGGCCGGGGACCCGCCGCAACTCCTCGACGGTCGCCGGCTGCCGGACCGCCATGTCGAGCAAGGCCTCGTCGCGCAGCACGAAGCTTCGCGGCAGGTCGCGCCGCCGCGCCTCGCCGTCGCGCCAGGCGGCCAGCGCCCGCAGCACTCCCAGCTGCCGGCGGCCCAGCCGGCCGGCGCCGCGCACCCGCCGGTAGGCGGCAGCTCCATCCGCCTCCAGGCGCGAGGTGTCGAGCAGGGCGGCGGAATCCTCGAGCGCCCAGCCCAGGCGGCCCAGCCCCGCAAGCTCTTCGGCCAGCCGCCCGTAGAGCGGCAACAGGTGGGCCACGTCCTCGGCAGCGTAGGCCAGCTGCGCCGCCGACAGCGGCCGCGCCAGCCAGTCGGTGCGCGTCTCGCCTTTCTGCAGCTCGAGGGCGAGCAGCGCCGCGACCAGCCGCTGGTAGCTGAGCGACGTGCCGAGGCCCGCCAGCCCGGCCGCCACCTGCGTGTCGAACAGCGGCGCCGGCACCACCCCCAGCGCGCGGTAGAAGACCTCGACGTCCTCGCTCGCCGAGTGCAGCACCTTGAGCGTGCCCGCGGCCTGGAAGACCTCGGCCAGCGGCCCGAGGTCCCGCACCGCCAGCGGATCGAGCAGGTAGGTCGCCTCGCCGTCGCCGACCTGGATCAGCCCCAGCCGCGGAAAGAAGGTGCGCTCGCGCACGAACTCGGTGTCCAGCGCCAGCGCCGGCGCCGCCAGCCAGCGCACGGCCGCCGCCCGCAGCGCCGCACCGCTTTCGAGGCGCACCGGGTCCGCCGCCGCCTTGGGGCGGGCGCCCGCCGCGGCGTGGGCGGCAAGCGTCTCGCCGCCAAGATCCGTCGAACCGGGCTCGGATGCCATCGCGCGGCGATTCTAACGGCAGGCGTCCCCTGCCGCCACCTGGATCAGTCCGGCGGCTCCTCCCCCGGCGGCACGCAGTCCTCGGGCCGCTTGTCGCCCCGCAGGCGCAGGAACACCGGCTCGCGGAGCATGCCGGCGTCCGTCCATTCCTTGTACCGCACCTCGCAGACCAGGTCCGGGGCGACCGCAACCGACTTCCGGTCGGCCTCGACCAACCGCACCAGCTCCGGACCGAGCGGGGCCGCGCCGGACCGGGCCGCCGCCGTGCCGGCCAGCCGCCTGCCGAGGTCCCCGCGCACCGCCCCGGCGAGACCGCTGCCGACGGTGCCGGCGTATTGCCAGCCGCCGCCGACATGCACCGCCAGGTGCAGGCGCCGCAGGTCCGCCGGCGCCCTGGGGCCGTAGCCGATCACGGCAAAGTCTCCGACCCGGTCGACGCGCACCTTCAACCAATCGGCCGAGCGGCCGCCCCGGTAGGGCGACGCGGCGCGCTTGGCCAGGATGCCTTCCAGGCCCAGCCCGGCGACGGCCGCGAACAGGTCCTCGCCGCGCTCTTCGACAGCTTCGACGAGGCGCAGCGGCACCTGCGGACCGGCAGCCGCCATCACCTGGCGCAGCATCGTGCGGCGGGCGGCGAGCGGCAGCGGCCGCAGGTCGAACCCCTCGCCGGCCAGCAGGTCGAAGACGAACAGCACCACCGGCGTCCCCGCCGCTTCCCCCGCCGCCCGCGACGGCCAGCGCTGCGCCCGGCGCTGCAGCAGACCGAAGCTCGGCCGGCCCCGGGCGTCCAGCGCCACCGCCTCGCCGTCGAGCACCAGGGACGCGAAGGGCAGCGCCGCCACCGCCCGCGCCAGCTCCGGAAAATCCGCCGTGGCGTCGCGGCCGCTGCGATAGAGCAGCCGCACGGCGCCGGCCGCGGCATGGCCGGCCAGCACGCGGTAACCGTCGTACTTGAGCTCGAACAGCCAGCCGGCGGCGTTGAACGGCCGCTCGCGGGTCCCGGCCAGCATCGGCGTTGCCGCCTCGACCGCGAGGCCGCCCGGCGGCGCCGGCGGCGCGCCCAGCCGCGCCAGCTCCCGCCGCAGCGCGTGGCGCACGCCGGCGCCGGCCGCTCGCCGGCTCACCGCCATGGCCGCGCCCCGCGCCGCGCCGCGCGCCGCCCGCCGTGCCGGGCCTGATCGATCATCCCGGTCGCCGGTGCCGTCATGCGCCCGCCACGCCGCCGCTAAATGTTGTGGCGGCGCGATCGCCAATTACCATGTATTGGGTTCGGCGCGGAGCCGCGGCGGCGCGCGTTTCCATGCTCTCCGGGGCAGCGACAAAATCCATTGGAAATGCTATATTAGGCCAATGAGCCTACGACCTTTCGCTTCAGGAATGGTTTCCTTCGGGCTGGTCACCATCCCCGTCAAGCTCTATTCGACCGGCGAGACCGCGGTGGGGATCCAGCTTAACATGCTGCACGCCAAGTGCGGCTCGCGGTTGAAGCAGCAGTACGTCTGCCCGGTTGACGACGTGGTCGTCGGCAGGGACGAAATGGTGAAGGGTTACGAATACGCCAAGGGCCAGTACGTGCTGTTCACCGAAGACGAGATCAAGGCGTTGAACCGCGAAGCGACCAACGCCATCGCCATCACCGAGTTCGTGCCGCTCGAACAGGTCGATCCGATCTATTTCGAGAAGTCCTACTACCTCGGCCCGGACAAGGGCGGCGAGCGTCCGTACCGGCTGCTCGCCGAAGCGATGAAGCAGACCTCGCGCGCCGCCCTGGCGCGCTACGCGGCGCGCGGCAAGGATTACCTGGTGCTGCTGCGGCCCTTCGCGGAAGGCCTCATCATGCAGCAGCTGCGCTATTACGATGAGCTGCGTCCATTCTCCGAGGTGCCGATCGGCACCGCCGAGCTGCACGAGCCCGAGCTGAAGCTCGCCAAGCAGATCATCGATCAGATCGCCAACGATCGTTTCGAGCCCACGACCTACGACGACGAGGTCCGCAAGCAGACCATGGAGCTGATCGAAAAGAAGATCTCGGGCCAGGACATCACCGCGGCTCCGGTCGAAGCGCCGAAGGCCCAGATCATCGACCTGATGGCGGCGCTCAAGGCGAGCCTCGCCTCGGCCGCCCCGGCGCAGGCGACCCCGGGACGCCCCCGCGCCGCCGGCAGCCGGCGGTCGCGGACCGCCGCCGCGGAGGACGGCAGTGGCGGCAGCGCGTCTTCCGGCGCCGCTCCGGCCGCGGCAACTCCCCAAAGGGGCGCCGAGCCCAGGCGCCCGGTGCGCACCGCCCGCGCCGCGTCC
>DATKFK010000368.1:0-2156 GCA_035544375.1 Thermoanaerobaculia bacterium | reverse complement strand
CACCTCCGGGCCCTCCGCACACCCCTCTCATCCATCCACCGAGACCTCGCTCACCGACGCCGACGATGGCTCCCCGTCACCCGGCGATGACGGCGCCTCCAGGTTCTGGCGCGCCTTCGACGCCCTCGACGGCCAGGACCAGGCGTGCACCGAGTTTCTTTGGGCCCGCACTCTCCAGGTCATGCTGCGCCGCATCACGCCCAATGACGATCCCCGCTACGTCGACGTCGCCTGGGACGAGGGCGTCCGCGTCGCCGCGCTCGTCGGCCTCGACGCCCAGACGTTCCTCGATCAGGCCACCGCCGCCCTACCCGATCCCAAGAGCTGGGCTAAGGAGGCCAGCGAGGCCATGGCGACGGAGCGCGCCTCTGCTCCCGGTTCCGGAATCGCCGCCTCCGACCGGCCGGCGCCACCTCCCACGGAGCCCACTGCCAAACTCCCCGCTCTCGGCCGCCGTCGTGCCCGCCGTCACCGGACCGCCGTCCAGCCGGCTCCATCGGTAGCGGCAGCACCGGCCGGCGCGGCCTGACGTTCCACCCGCGCCCGACACTCTTGTCGCCGTCAGCGCCGGCGCGGCAGATCGCCTTGGTGGATTCGCCGCGCCGGCGCCGTTGGACCCCGCGCGTCGCCAAGCCACCGTCAGGCACTCCCGATCCTCGGTCTCGCCGCGCCACGCACCGCGGCCATCAACTCGCGCTGAACGTCGAGACACCGGCCACCATCGGCCTCGCAGCCGAGCAGGATGAAGAGCGCTCCTGCGAGCGCTCGCCGTGGACGGCGAGCGCCGGCACAGGACGGTCTCGGCAGCGGCAGCGCACCTTCCAGGGTTCCAGGGAGGGCCGGACGAGTCCCCCGCTCGGAATGCGACCGCACGGCCCATGACGGCCCACTGCGGCAGCTGGCAGAAGCCCGACGTGGGCCGGCCCTCCGCTGGAACCCTCGATGGCAGCACGGACACCCACCGCCTTGGCGGCGGCCTTGGACGGCAGGAACCACAGCCAGTGTCGCCGCCGGCAGGGACGCCACAGCGCGGCGACCGCCCATGTACCGCCTTCAGCCACGCGCAAGAAAGGAATCGGTTATGGGAGACAGGACCACCGTCTGGATCGAAGTCCTCGCATCCGCCCGTCCGTCCGTCGAGGATGCCTTCTGTCAGCAGGCCGACGACGATGGCGAGGGCGACTTCCCCGGAACGGTCCGCCTGGCGTTCCACGAGGTGGACGGCGGCGGGTCCGATCTGCTGTGCGAGCTCGCGAGATCGGGGATCGTCTTCCGCGGTTCGCACGACGACGGCATCGAGTACTCCGGCATGACCTTCGCCGCCCACGACGGCGCCCTCGCCGAAACTCGCTCGTCGCAAGGCGAGCTCGTGGTCGGGATCGATCCTACGACCTGCGAGCCGAGCGCGAGCGACCTCGCTGCCGCCAGGCACTGGCGCCAGATCGACGACCAGGTCATCGCCTTTTTCACTCGCAGCGGGCAGTGAATGCCGCGGCCGCCGGAAGGCCGCGCCACCCGCGGGAGCAATGGTGTGAGCTCGCCCGCGACCGGTACACTCTGGCCACCAGCGACGCCGTCCCCGACGAGCTGCGCGAGGGTGACTACCCGAGCCGCGAGGCGGAAGCGACTACGAGGACCAGATGGTCCGCGCCACGCCGCCAGACGAAGACTTCGCTGGCTGGCCCGGTAGCCACTGGCTCGATGTCCGTCCAACGATCTCGCACGGCACGGTCTCCCCCGCAGGAAGCGAGGAGGTGCGGCGGCGCGCTCGTTGCCGCCGAAACCCGGGCATCAAGCTGCAATTCAGGTTCATCGCGAAGGCGCCGACGGGGCTATATGCTTCGGATGGCGCGCGCGTGGCGAGGGGGTAGGAGAGTCGCGCGGGTGGTACCGCCATGCTGACAGTGGGGAGGGGATAGGGCGGTGAGCGCCGACCTCAACGCAGGTTCTGGACCAAGGAGAGAAGCATGCCCCTGACAACTAGACAGCAAAAGGCCAAGAGAGCGCTGCGTAGATTTTGGGTCGCAGGCACGGCCGGCGCCTTCCTGTCGGCTCTTGCTCGCAACCTGCCGCTTGACATTGAGAGCACGACCTCGTCGCCTGACTGGCCATACACGATTGATCTGTTCATCAGGTATGGGTATGTGTTTTGGCTT
>DATKFK010000367.1:0-6085 GCA_035544375.1 Thermoanaerobaculia bacterium | reverse complement strand
CGGTGCTCGAGCATGGCGATTTCGTGCAGGTGCCGTTCGGCCACCAGGTGCCGGTGGTGCGGTGCGCGCCGCTGCGGGTTTGCCTGATCGAGCTCGAAGAGGGGGAGCTGGTGCTCAACACGGTCACCGGGGACGCGGCGCGGTGGATCCTCGACCGGGCGGCGGCGGGGCCGCGCGCGGCGACGACGGTGATCGTCGCCAAGCCGACGGCCTGCAACCTGACGACCAACCTGGCGATCACCACCGACCGGCGGATCTATCAGATTACGCTCGACGCGCGCCCGTGCAAGGGCGAGGCTTCAGAAAACCCGCACGAGCCGTTCACCCGCCTGCTGCGCTTCTATTACCCGGACGAGCTGGTGCGCAGCTGGGCGAGCGCCGCGGAGGCGCGGCGGGCGGCTGCCGAGGAGGCCGCGCGCGCATCGACGCCGCTGGCCGGGGGCGACGGCCTGCCGCTCGCCTCCCTGCATTTCAATTATCGCTGGACGCGCACCGGCAAGTATCCGTGGGAGCCGGCGGCGGTGTTCGACGACCAGGTGCACACCTACATCCGGCTGCCCGGCAGCGGCGTCGGCCAGGAGGCGCCGGTGCTCTTCCTGATCGACCGGCGGGGCGCCACGGCGCTGCTCAACTACGCCGTCCGCGGCCAGTACTACGTGACCGATCGGGTCTTCGAGAAAGCCGCGCTGGTCATCGGGTCGGGCAGGGATCAACGGCGGCTCGAAATCACACGGGAGCGCTGATCATGGGCGAACGACTGGAGATGCCGCCGCCGCCGCGGCCCAAACGACTGAATCGGCTGGCGCTGATCGCGGTGCTGGCGCTCCTCGGCGTGGCGGTCGCCGCGGTGTTCTCGACCCTGGCGCCGCCCAGGCCGGCGAAGGTGGCCGCGGAAGGTCCGGACGGCGGCGGGCTGCCGCGGCCAGGGTTCCTCGAGCGCGAGCCGGTGGGTGCGCCGGCCGGTGCGCTGGCCGGTGGGGTGGGTGGTGCGCCGGTGGCAAGCCGCACCGGAGCTGGGATGGGTCCGGGAGCCTGGCGGGACGTGCTGACGGCAGGCGGGCCCTCCGCCGTGGCCGGTGCGGCGGGCGGAGGTGAAGTCGCCGCGAGGTCGCTGGACGCGGCGGCCAGGGCAGAGCTCGAGGAGGCGGCGGCGAGGGCCGAGCGTCTGGGCGCGGCGCGTGCGGGGAGCGAGCCGGGCCCGGCGTCCACGCGCGGCGCGGTGCCTGGCGGGGAGCGCGGCGCCGCGACCCCGGCGCCGGGCTCGCGCCAGGAAGCCTACCGGCGAGCCCTGCTCGCGCCGGTGACGCCGGCGGGCGCGGCGACGATGGCGGCAGCCGGCACCGCCGGCTTTGGCGCCGGTACCGGCGGCGGTGCCGGTGCCGGCGGCGCGGAAGGTGCGGAGGCCGTGGGGGAACGGATTGCCCGCTTCCTGGCCGCGGCGGCGCCGACGTCGGCGGGCTTCCCGGCGGCCAGCGCTCCGGGAGGCCCGCCGCCGGACGGCGGGGTTGCCGCGGCGCCGCCGGCCGCGCCCCCGGCCAACGGCCAGGCGGTGCCGGGGCGAGATCACCAGGGCTTCCTGCGCGCCGCGGAAGCACCCGCGCCGGCAGCGCTCGGGATGCGGCGCGACCGCCCCGCGGCTGGCCTCGTGGTCGAGGCCGGTTCGGTCATCCCGGCGGCGCTGGTGACGGCCGTCGACTCGGACGTGGCGGGACCGCTGGTCGCCCAGGTGACCCAGGACGTCTTCGATCGGAACCAGCGCCGGGTGGCGATCCCGCGCGGCTCGCGGCTGATCGGGTCCTACGACAGCCAGGTGGCGCTGGGGGAGCGCCGGCTGCTGGTCGCCTGGGGCCGGGTCATCTTCCCGGACGGCAGCGGCGCTAGCTTCCCGGGACTGCCGGCGGCGGCGCCGTCGGGCGAGGCGGGCCTCCCCGGCGCCGTCGATAACCACATGGCCAGGGTCTTCGGCAGCGCCATCCTGCTGTCGGTCCTGAGCGCCGGCGTGCAGCTGTCGCAGCCCCAGGAGTCGGCATCCTTCGGCACGGCGGCCTCGGCGCGGCAGGTGGCGGCGGCAGCCGTGGGCCAGGAGCTTTCGAGCGTCGCGCTCGAGATGCTGCGGCGGCAGCTGTCGGTGCCGCCGACCCTGCGGATCGCGGCGGGCACCCGCTTCTACGTCCTCCTGCGCGCTGACCTCCGCTTCGAGGAGCCGGCGCCGGAGTAGCGAGAGGCCCTGCGCCGGGGCGAGCCAGGGGCCAGCGAGCGGGACGCCAGACACCGGGACCGGAAAGGCGAGCCAGGGGCAGGCCGAGGCAACGGGACCGGAAGGCGAGCCAGGGACAGGCGAGGCAACGGGACCGGAAGGCGAGAGCGGGACGAGTCGGGACGGGCGGGACGAGGAGGCGCCGGTGCCGGTGCCGCCGCCGTGGCGGAGACCTGTGCCAAAACCAAGACCATGATATTTCATGGTCGATGAGAGAAAGAGAGGAGACGCGATGCGTAACCAACGAGGCGGGTGCTGGGCGGGACGGGTCGGGCTGGCCATGTCAGCGGTGCTGGCCGTGGCGGCGGCGCTGGCCATGGCGGCGCTGCTGGCCGCGGCGGCGCCGGCGGCGGCGCAGGTCATCGCCGGGCGGGGCTTCGGCGAGAGCTATGCGAGCTTCCAGGACGTCAACGGCAACGGCGTCCTCGATTGCCTGGAGCCGGTGACCCTCCGGGCCGCGTACGTCGATCCGGCCGCGGACACCAAGACGGGCAGCGTCACCGGCCGGATGGTGGCGCCGTTCGCCGGCGCCGGCGGCCTTGCCTTCATCCCGGGCTCGGTCGAGATCGATCGCCTGTTCAGCGTCGGCGACTGCGTCGCGACTGTCGTCGGCGGCAACGACCCGAGCGACGTCGAAGCGACGGTCGACTTCGCGTGCGGACCGCCGCGTCCGGCCGCCCCGGGGGCGCCGGGCGGCAACGTCGTCGCTTTCCTGTACCGCGCCGCCTTCCGTGGCTCGCAGCCGAGCTTCACCGCGGTGATGCACGGCGCCACCAGCGATGGCCTCGACGCGGCGCCGCAGCTGACGGTCGGCGGCGGCATCGGTGCCGCCTGCCCGGTGGGCGGCGGGACGCCGAGCGTCGCCGTCGCCAAGACGGCGGCGGGGACCGGCGTTCCGGGCTCGACGCTGCTGTATACGATCGCCGTCACCGACCAGAGCGGCCTGGGGCTGGGCGGGCTGCAGCTGACCGACGAGATCCCCGCGAACACGGTCTTCGACGCCGCCGCCTCGTCGCCGGGCTGGGTCTGCCCTGCCACGTCCGGACCGGTGGCGGGAGCGGGCTCGCTGTGCCGGCTGCCGGCGGGCAACCTCGGCGCCAGCGCGACGGTGGTGCGATACCTCGCGGTGGACCTCGTGCCGGCGCTGCCGGCGGGAGTGTCGGCGATCAGCAACACGGCCTGCGCCAGGTCGGGCCCCTCGACGGTCGCCGGGTGCGGCAGCGTCTCGTCGCCGACCGCCGGCGCGGCAGTCCTGACCCTGGCCAAGAGCCTGGCGAGCGGGACCGGCACGCCCGGGGGCACCGTCGTCTTCAACCTGAGCGTCGTCAACAGCGGCACCCAGGACTCGGGGCCGGTGACCCTCGGCGAGACGGTGCCGGCCAACACCACCTGGGCCGGCGGCGGCGGCTGGTCGTGCACGGGGACGGGCCCTGGCTCGACGTGCTCGCTGCAGATCGGCAACCTGCCGGCCGCCGGTGCCGCGAGCCCGTCGCCGGCCGGCGCGCGCTTTTCGGTCGTCGTGGCGAGCCCGCTGCCCGCCGGCGTGGCGAGCCTCGTCAACACCGCCTGCGCGGATGCGCCGGGGGCGGTGCGCAGCTGCAGCACGGCGACCGTCCCGACGACGGGGGCGGCGCAGCTGGCGGTCAGCAAGACCGTCGCGGGGACCGGCGCGCCGGGCACGGACCTGGTCTTTGCGATCGCGGTCCAGAACACCGGCAACCAGGGCGCCGCGAACATCGCCGTCGCCGACACGGTGCCGGGCCTCACCACGTTCGTGGCGGCGGGGAGCTCGCCGGCCTGGAGGTGCGCCGGCACGGCGGCGGGCTCGCCCTGCACGGCGGCGATCGCGTCGCTGCCGGCCGGGGCGTCGGCGGCGCTGACCTTCGTCGTACGGATCGCGCCGACGCTGCCGGCCGGCGTGTCGAGCATCGGCAACCAGGCGTGCGCGTCGGCGCCGGGCCTGGCGGCGGCCTGCGGCGCGACGGGCATCCCGACGACCGGCCAGCCGAGCCTGCACCTGGCGAAGAGCTACCTGGGCGGAGCGGTGTTGCCGGGAGCGCCGCTCGCGTTCACCCTGACGGTGTCGAACGCCGGCAACCAGGACCTGGGCGCCGCGCTGCTGACGGAAACCGTGCCGGCGCTGTCGAGCTTCGACGCCGCCGCGAGCGACGGCCGGTGGTCCTGCGGCGGCACGGCCGCCGGGTCGGCCTGCACGCTGCCTCTGACCGGGCTGGCGGCGGGCTCGAGCCAGACGGTGGCGTTTGCGGTGCGGGCAGCCTCGGCACTGCCCGCGGCGGCGGTGATCGCCAACGCGGCGTGCGTGACCGGCGTCGCCGCGCAGCCGGAGGCCGCGATCGCGGCGCCGGCGATGGCCGCCGCGGGGGAGGGCGCCGCGGGCCGCGGCACGCGGCGGCCGGCGCCGGCACGGGCACCGGCGCGGCCGCAGGTCCTGGCGCCGCGGGCGTGCGGCAGCGTCGAGACGCCGCCGGCACTGGCGGTCGATACGACGCTGGCGGCGGCGGTCGTCGGGCACGGCGGCCCGGCGCTGCCCGGGGACCGCATCCATTACACGCTGACGGTGCCGAACCAGGCGCCGGGCACCCTCGCGGCGCTCGCCGCGACGGCGTCGCTCGACGCCTACACCGTGCTCGCCGCCGGCTCCGTGACGGCGAGCCAGGGCACGGTGACCGCCGGCAACGGCGCCGGCGACCTGACAGTGGCGGTGGCGCTGGGCGACCTCGGGGCGGGCGCCACCGCGACCGTCGAATGGGACGTCACCGTCGCGGCGCGGCTGCCGCCGGGCCTCACCCAGGTGGCGGCGCAGGCCGAGACCACCGGCGGCAACATCCCGCCGGACGAAAGCGGACCGCCGCCGCCGCCGTCCACGCCCGGCCCGACGGCGACGCCGGTCGCGGCGGGCGCGCCGCCGCCGCGCCCGCAGGCGATCCCGACGCTCGACACCTGGGGGCTCGGCGCCATGACGGTGTTGCTTGGCGCCATGGCGGCGGCGGTCCTGCGGCGGCGGCGGCGCTGCCGCTGATGGCCGCGATGGCGACGGCGGAGGGCCGGCGAGCGGCATGCGAATCAACCGTGCGGGACGCCAGGCTGCGGGCGGCGGTCGACCGGATGCATGCTGCCCAGCTGGCGGCACTGGCGCTGCCGGCGGCGCCGGAAGCTCCGGGGGCGCCGGCAGCGGCGGGGACGGAGGTGGCGGCGAGGGTGGCGGGGGTGGAAGAGGCGCTGGAAGCGGCGGGGACGGAGGTGGCGCCGAGGGCGGCGGCGGCGGGGTGCGCGGCGGCCGGGCGCGAGGCGTTCGCGGCGGAGCGCCAGCTGCTCGCGCAGGTCGCCGAGATGGGATCGCTGCTGGTGCGGCTGGGTCTGCTGGCCCAGGCGGACGTCGCGGCGGTCGAGATCCGGCGGCGGCTGGTGGCGCTGGCCGTCGCCTGCGGCAACACGCTGGCCGAGCTGGTGACCCTCGCCTTCGAAGTGGCGGGCGCCGGCGCCGAGGCGGACGGGACGGGCGAGCCGGCCGGGGCGAGCGAGGACGGCGCTCAGAGCGCCACGGGGCGCCGGTAGTGCGTGGTCCGCGAGCGCTCGTTCCCCGGGATCGGCAGCTCCTGGTGACCGTTGACGTCGGAGTCGTAGATCAGCATGCCGTCCCGTTCGACGACCTTGCAGCGCTCGAACTTCTGGCGCAAGCGGATGCCGCCGTTGTCCGGCAGGTACCTCGCCACGCCGTCTTGCCAGGTTGCGGCGACGACCGGCGTGGTGTTGCCGTTGTCGTTCGACCAATCGATGCCGCTCTCGGGATCGTTGCCGAGGTAGGCC
>DATKFK010000366.1:0-3523 GCA_035544375.1 Thermoanaerobaculia bacterium | reverse complement strand
GCTCGGGCGATACTGGCCGCCCAGGTTCGCCGGTTCGGTGTCGTGATAGGCGTTGCCTTCGCCGCCGGTGTCGAAGTCCTCCGCCTGGATGGTGCCGGGGATCGGGGACGGGCTGCCATGGTAGGGACCGTGTGCGCCGCCGCAGGTGATCCATCTCGGAGTCCAGGTGAGGTTGGTCTGGGTGCCCGCCAGCGTGGCGCGGATGAGATGAGGCTGACCGTCCAACAGCGAGGTCGGCACGGCGTAGGTGAAAGCGTGATCGCCGTTACCGATCCCGCCATTGAGCAGGTCCTGGCGGAACTGGTCAGCCGGCACGCGCGCGGCCAGCAGCGAGGCGCCGTTGTACAGGTCGACTGTCGTGAGGGCCCAGGATACTCTCGGCGGTGCGCCGCTCCTTGGTGGCAACCGCCATCGCTCCGGGGCGACAGCCAGGCCGCCACCCCGCTACAATGAGCCCAGGAGGGCGCCAACGTGGAAGGGAAGACCTCTCTCACCATTGATGAGCTTTACGAGCAGCAGGTCCGTGCGCGTCCACTGCGAGAGCGTCTGCGGCTTGCTCAGCGCATCCTTGCCGAAGCCGCGGACGCCACACCGGAGGACCGTGGGGGCCGGCGCAGCCTGCTCGAGCTGGAAGGCCTGGGTGCTGAGCTCTGGGGCTCTGTGGATGCGCAAGCCTACGTCGAGCAGCTGCGGCATGAATGGGACGGCGGTCGTTGAACCTCGAGGCCTTCTCGAATGTCACCAAGCTGGGCATCGATACGGCGCCGCTGATCTACCTGGTCGAGCGGCACGCCACCTTCGGCCCTCTCGTCCGAGCTCTGATTGAGCGCGCAGAGAGCGGCGCCCTTGAGCTCATCACCTCAACGCTGACGCTCACCGAGGTGCTGAGCCTGCCGCTCGAGCAGAACGCCGAGACCACGGTCAGCGCCTATCGGTCGATTCTCCTCCAGAGCCCGTACCTTCACCTGCGGCCCATCGACGTCGAGGTGGCCGAGCGCGCGGCACATCTTCGCGCCCTCTATCGATTGAAGACCCCGGATGCTCTGCAAATCGCGATTGCCTGCCAAGGTGGCTGCGACTCGGCGACCAGCTCGCAGCGGTCGTCGCCAGGAGCGCTCAGTCGTCCGCCGGGGCGCCGTCCTTGATGACGAATCTCGCATCGAGACGAGCCACCTCGGAGGCCAGGCCGGCCAGCTTGACCGAGGCCAGGACCTCCTCGAAGTCCTTGTAGGCCGCTGGCGCCTCGTCGATCGGATAGACCCTGGTGTTGGTCAGGATGTCGCGCTCGGCGAAGGAGCGGTCGACCGCCGCCTGATCCAGCTGGCGGGTTGCCTGCCTCCTGCCCAGCGTACGGCCGGCGCCGTGGTTGACGCTGAAGCATGCGGTCGCCGCGCCCGGTCCGGCGACCATCACCGCGGACCCCGCCTGGGGATTGCCCGGCAAGAGGATCGGGTGGCCGGTGTCCGCGAAGGGTGTGCCCGCCAGATCCGGATGCCCGGCCGGGAAGGCGCGGGTGGCGCCCTTGCGGTGCACCCACACGGGCTTGCCGTCGAGCTGCTCACGGCGGGCGATGTTGTGGCTGATGAAATAGATCAGCCGGCCCGTCACCCCGGGGAAGACCGCCGCGAACGACTCGAGCACCAGGGCATTGATCAGGAGATGATTGACGGTCGCGAAGTTGGCGCCGAGCGCCATGTCGTCGAGATAGCTGTCCGCCTCGGGCGTGCCCAGCGGCGCATACACCAGGTGCGGGTCGCCGGCCGGCAGCGGCAGCCGCCAGCGCTCGAAATGATCGCGCATCTCCCGGAACTGCCGCTGCGCCAGGTCGTGGCCGAAGCCGCGCGAGCCGCAGTGCGAAAGAAAGGCGACATGCCCATCGCGCAGCCCGAAGGCCGACGCGGCACGCTCGGCGCCCTTCCCGGCCGCGGCGGCGCCGTCGCCGCCCGGGCCGACGTGCACCACCTCGCATTCGCCGAAGTGGTTGCCGCCGCCATACGACCCAAGCTGGCCGATCTTGTCGGCGAAGCTCTCGAAACGGCCGCCGGCGCGCAGCTCGGCCAGCCGAGCGCGCAAGGCATCGGCGGTGCCGTCATGGCCTTGGTGGTGCCAGTCCTCGCAGCGTGCCGGCCAGTCCTGGGGGATGCCGAGGGCGGCGCAGATCCGGGCGGTCGCCCCTTCGGTCACCGCCTCCTCGCCCAGCACTGCCGCGACGCGCCGCGACTGGCGCACGCTGCGCTGCCCCTTGCCGGGACCGGTCGGCACTCGCTGCCCGATCTCACGGATGAGCTGGCGGCGCACCGCCTGCTCTTCGATCGCGCCGGCCGGGAGGTCCAGCTGCAGCAGGCTCATCGAGCACTTGATGTCCACGCCGACCGGGCCCGGGTAGATGTGAGTGGGCGAAACGAGCACGCAGCCGACGGGAGCGCCGTAGCCGCGATGCGCGTCCGGATTGAGCACGAGGTCGGTGACCCCGGGCGCGCCGCGGGCGTTGACCGCCTGCTGCAGGCACATCTCGTCCAGACCGTCGCGGATCGCCGCGGTGCCGATGACCCGCACCGGCGGCAGGCGGCCTTCCGACACCGGCAGGAGAGCGGTGGCTTCGCCGGTCGGGATGAGACGGTACCGCTTGTCCTCTCCGTTCCCGCCGCCCATTGTCGCCTCCTCGGCGGTGCCCCGGGGCCGGCCGCTGCCCCGGAGCCGCTGCCTGGTGCACTAATGCCGCTTGAAGTACTGCACTGCGCGCTCGTGGTCCTGGGCGGCCACGCGGGTCTTGAAGGTCCCCAGGTTCCTTCGCTTGCCGGTCTTCGGGTCCTTCTTCCGCGAGTAGAGGCGGTACTCGCCACTCTTCAGCTTGCGGATCATGGTGCGCTCTCCATCGATTCGTTCGAGGCACGACGTCATGCCTCGGCAGGGGGCGCGCTCCGGGCACGTGGCGCGCTCGCGCACGGGGGCGCCGGCGCTCAGTCTACCCCGCTCGGCCCCTCGGCCATTTCACGCATGCTACGATCGTGCCTCGTCACGACCCATGGACACGAGGAGGCGGCTATGACCTTGCTGGTGGCAGGCAGGCGCATCTCGGGCTGGTGGATGGCGGCGGCATTCGTGCTGGGAACGGCGTCGGGAGCGTACGCGGCGAAGAAAGTGACGGTGAGCCCGGGCCTCTACGCCGGCAAGCCGCCGCAGGAGGCGGCAACGAACCTGCTCACTGCCGCAAAATCCCTGGCCGAGAAGGGGAGCTGGGAGAACATCGCCGTGGGCCGCGTCTACTACCTTGCCGGCAAGAAGGCCGAAGGGCAGGCGATCTTCGACGCCGTGACCGCGAGCAAAGGGGACCCGAGCGATTGGATCCGCGTCGGCCGCGTCTACTACGAGGCGGGGGAGTGGGACAAGGCGCGCGAGGCTTTCGAAAAGGTGCTGCAGAAGAAAGGCGACGACGAGGACTGGCTGGCGGAGATCGGTGCCTACTACGTGCTCAAAGGAGACCGCGCCCACGGCGAAGAGCTCTTCACGCGCTCCTTCCAGC
>DATKFK010000365.1:0-12147 GCA_035544375.1 Thermoanaerobaculia bacterium | reverse complement strand
GCGCTGGCCGATCCCGGGCGGCCGCTCGCCGCGTTGCCGCTGCTGAGCCCTGCCGAGCGGCAGCAGCTGCTCGACTGGAACGACACGGCGGTGCGCTGGGGCGAGGCGGGCTGCCTGCACCAGCTGCTCGCGGCACAGGCGCGGCGGAGCCCGGAGGCGCCGGCGGTGGGCTTCGCGGGCGAGTGGCTGAGCTACGGGGAGCTGGACGCCCGGGCCAACGGCCTGGCCCACCGGCTGCGGGCGGCGGGAGTGGGGCCCGAGGTGCTGGTGGGGCTGTGCGTCGAGCGGTCGGCCGAAATGATGGTGGGGGTGCTGGCGGTGCTCAAAGCGGGCGGCGCCTACCTGCCGCTGGATCCTTCGTATCCGCGCGAGCGGGTGGCCTTCATGCTGGAGGAAGCCGCGGTGCCGGTGCTGCTGACGCAGCAGCGGCTGGCGAGCGGGCTCGGAGCGCCGGCCGCGACGGTGATCTGCCTGGATGCCCCGGGAGGCGCGGCGCCGCCGGCGGCCGCGGGTCCCGAGGTGCCGGTCGATCAGGACAACCTGGCGTACGTGATCTATACCTCGGGCTCGACCGGGCGGCCGAAAGGCGCCATGAACACCCACCGCGCCATCGTCAACCGGCTGCTGTGGATGCAGTCGGCGTTCGGCTTGGAGGCGTCGGACCGGGTGGTGCAGAAGACGCCGCTGAGCTTCGACGTCTCGGTGTGGGAGCTGTTCTGGCCGCTGCTGTGCGGTGCGGGGCTGGTGGTGGCTCGCCCCGGCGGCCACCAGGACACCGACTACCTGCTCGACCTGATCGCCCGCGAGCGGGTGACGACGGTGCACTTCGTGCCGTCGATGCTGCGGGCGCTGCTCGACGCGCCGGACCTGTCGGGGGCCGCCGGCCTGCGGCGGGTGGTGGCGAGCGGCGAGGCGCTGCCGGCCGAATTGCTGGCGCGCTACCGTGAGCGGCTGGCGGTGCCGCTGTACAACCTCTACGGTCCGACCGAGGCGGCGGTGGACGTGACCGCCTGGGAGTGCCTGCCGGCCGCGCGGCGCCGAGCCGCAGGGGCGTCGGACCCGGGCCGCGGGCTGGGCGGCGTGCCGATCGGCAGGCCGATCGCCAACACCACCATCCGGCTGCTGGATGCCGCGTTGCGGCCGGTGCCGGTGGGGGTGCCCGGCGAGCTCTACATCGGCGGCGTGCAGCCGGCCCGCGGCTACCTGCGGCGGCCCGGGCTGACGGCCGAGCGGTTCGTGCCCGATCCCGAGAGCGCGCCAGGGGCCCATGAAAGCGGCGGGGGCGGCGCGTCAGCGCCAGGGGCCCCGCCGTGGGGGGGCGGCGCGCCAGCGCCAGGGGCCCCGCCGTGGGGGGGAGGCCGGCTCTACCGGACTGGGGATCTGGCGCGCTACCTGCCGGACGGGGCGATCGAGTTCCTGGGCCGCATCGACCACCAGGTCAAGATCCGGGGGTTCCGCATCGAGCCGGGCGAGATCGAGGCGCGGCTCGCCCGGCACCCGGCGGTGGCCGCGGCGGCGGTGGTGGCGCGGGGCTCGGGCGCGGCGGCCCAGCTGGTGGCCTACGTGGTGCCGCGGCCGGGGTCTTCGGTTGCGCGCGGCGAGCTGCGGCGGTGGCTGGCGGCGAGCCTGCCCGAGCACATGCTGCCGAGCGCCTGGGTGGAGCTGGCGGCGCTGCCGCTGACGCCGAGCGGCAAGATCGATCGCCGGGCGCTGCCCGAGCCGGCGGCAAGCGGCGCGGCGCAGGGCGAGCCGGTGCTGCCGCGGACGCCGCTCGAGCGCTACCTGGCCGATCTATGGCGCGACGCGCTGCCCGCGGGCAGCTTCGGGATCGAGGACAACTTCTTCGCCCTGGGCGGCAACTCGCTGAGCGGCGCGATGCTGATCTACCGGCTGCAGGAGAAGCTGGGAGAGATCGTGCACGTGGTGACGCTGTTCGACGCGCCGACGATCGCCGGCCTGGCGGCGCACCTCGCCGCCGAGCACCCGCGGGCGGTGGCAAGGCTGTGGGGCGGCGAGGGCGGCGACGGCGCCGCCGCCGCAGGGGAGCCGGAGGCCGCGGGCCACGTCGGTCGGGCCCAGGTCGCGCGGATGCGCCAGCTGCTCGGCGCCAGGGCGATGCCGCCGGCGGCAGCTCCGGCCGTGGCCGGCGAGCGGAATCCGCCGGCGGTGTTCGTGCTGTCGCCGCCGCGGTCGGGCTCGACCCTGCTGCGGGTGATGCTGGCCGGCCACTCGCGCCTCTTCGCGCCGCCGGAGCTCGAGCTGCTGTCGTACCGGACGCTCTCCGAGCGGCGGCGGGCTCTCTCCGGCAGGGACGCCTTCCGCCGGGAAGGTGCGGTGCGGGCGCTGATGGAGATCCGCGGCTGCGCGGCGACCGAGGCCCTCGGCCTGATCGCCGGCTGCGAGGACGCCGGCTTCAGCACGCGCCGTTTCTACGGCCTGTTGCAGCAAGACCTCGGCGAGCGCCTGCTGGTGGACAAGACGCCGACCTACGCCTGGGACCGGCAGGCGCTGAGACGGGCGGAGGAGGACTTCGCGGGCCCTCTCTACGTCCACCTGGTCCGCCACCCCTGCGCCACCATCCGCTCCTTCGAAGAGGCGAAGCTGGACCAGATCTTCTTCGGCGCCGGCCATCCGTTCACGCGCAGGGAGCTGGCGGAGCTGTCCTGGACGGTGGCGCACCAGAACATCCTGGAGCTGCGCGGCGAGGTGCCGCCTGAGCGCTGGCACACCGTCTCCTTCGAGCAGCTGGTGCGCGAACCGGGGCGGGTGCTGGCCGCCGTGTGCGCCTTCCTCGGCCTGGCCTACGAGCCTGCCATGGCACGGCCTTACGAGTCGCGGCCGGGCAGGATGGTCGACGGCATCCACGCCCAGTCGCGGATGCTGGGCGACGTCAAGTTCCACTCTCACCGCCAGGTGGACGCCGGGGTGGGAGAGCGCTCGTGGGGCCCGGCGGCGGAGGCGGCGCTCGGCGAGCCGACCAGGGAGACCGCGTCGGCGCTGGACATTGCGCTCGCCCGGCGGGAGGCGAGCGCGCCGCTGCCCGCGAACCTGGTGGGCCTGCAGCCGGGGGACGGCAGGCGCCCGCCGCTGGTGCTGATCCATCCGGTCTTCGGCGACGTCCAGATCTACCGCCACCTGGCGCGGGAGCTGGGGCCGGACCAGCCGGTCTACGGCTTCCAGACGCCGGCCCTGACCGGCGGCACGGTGCCGGAACGGCTCGAAGGAATGGCCGCGCAGTATCTCGCAGCGCTGCTGGCCTGGCGGCCCGCGGGTCCGTACCTGCTCGCGGGCAGCTCGATGGGCGGCTGCATCGCCTTCGAGATGGCGCGCCAGCTGACCGCCTTGGGGCACGAGGTGGCGCTGCTCGCGCTGCTCGACAGTTGGGCCGGCGAGCCGCTGGCCCGGGCAGCGTCGGCCGCGGTGCCCCAGGCGGACGGGGTCGAACCGCAAGCGGCCTTCCTGGCCTGGCTGACCGGCGGCGACGAGCGCATCCTGGGCCGGGAGCTGGCGGGTCTCGACGGCGAGAGCCGGCTGGCGCTGGTCCTCGAGCGGGCTCGCCGCGCCGGCGGGCTCCCCGCGTCATCCGGCAGCGCCGACCTTCTGCGCCTGCTCGCGGCGATCGACGGCCAGCGCCGGGCGCTTCACCTCTACGAGCCGGGCCCCTACAGTGGCCGCGTGCTCTTCCTGCGTGCCGCGGAAGGCCTTGCAGGGCACCCGGAAGCGACCTGGAGAAAGCTGGCGCGCGGCGGCCTCGAGCTCCACAGGGTCCCCGGCGGCCACCGGTCGATGTTCCTCCCGCCGCACGTGGCGACCACCGGCCGCCTGCTGACCGCGGCCATTCGCGCCGTTACGGCCGTGCGAGCGGGCGAAGCGAGCGTGGCACAGCCGGCGGTCAACGAGGGAGGATTTCTTCGATAAGGCGGCAGGCCAATCCGGACTCCTCGACCGCGAGAAAGCGCTGCCGCATTCGTTCGACGCTGGCGCGCACGGCGGGATGATCGGCGCTTTCGACCAGGGCATGGATGGACTCCGGGGAGAAGTTGCCGAGGTCCCCGGCGGTACCCAGCTCGTGGTGGACGACACGGCGGGCGTTGTCGGGCTGGTCGTGGCTGATGGGAAAGACAACCATCGGAACGCCGAAGAAGATGCACTCCTTGACCGTGCCGAGGCCGCCGTGGGTGATGGCGACGCGCGCCCGCCGCAGCAGGTCGATCTGGGGGGCCCAGCCGGCGACGATGGTTCCCGCGGGCGCCGCGACCTCCTCCGCCCGCAGCAGCCCTCCGGTCGACAGAACGACCTGCCAGTCCGGTCGATGGAGAAAGGCTGCGCTGGTGGCGCGGAGGAACGCCGAGACGCGGTCGCGGTCGGCGCGGTAGCTCTGGCTGCCGAGGGAGACGTAGAGCAGCTTGCGGCGCGGGTCGAGGAGGTCCCAGGGGAACGCCTGCTCGCTCTTGCGCTGCAGATCGACGGACGCCTCGGCGTAATACACCTCGGGCTCGCGGTCGTGGCGCGCCGCGGGAAGCTCCAGATCGACAGGACAGAGGATCACTTCTCGCAGCGCCATCATCCGCCCCGCGATATCCCTCATGGTCCGCACGCCGGGGTCGGCCCGTCGCACCAGGTCGCTGAAAGCCGCGGCCTCCGCACCCCCCAGCTCCATCAGGAGGTCGCCGAGCATCTCGGCATACCGCGACTTGGCATGGGTTCTCAGCAGGGGCGTGAGCAGGACGATCGGCACTCCGTAGCGGTAGCGCAGGACCACGGCGTAAGGGGCAAAGAAGCTGGTCAGGACGAGGAGGTCGGGACGCAGAGATCGCATCGCCTGCTCCAAGGACGGTTCGCCCACGACCATCGCGAGCCATAGGCGGAGAAAGATCGAAGCCGGTCCGGTCTGCTGCGCCAGCCTCATCTCGGCACCGTGATCGCCGGCAGGAACGGTCGCTGAAACTTCCCGCTGCGTGCGGAGAGTACCGGCAGGCACGAGCTGTTCGAAGATGGGATGGAAATCGAAGCCCTGCGAGCGGATATAGCCGCTGCCATCGGCCAGGCCCATGTAGGTGACACCGTGGCCGCGCGCCTGCAGGCGCCGGGCCAGCGGAAACGTCGGGTTGAGGTGGCCCTCTTCGTGCTCGAGCAGGAAAACGATCCTGGCCATGAACCCCCGTCGTGCGAATATTTCACTTTAGATATTCGCAACATGTTCGCAACATGTTCGCAACCGTGCAGGAAGAGTATAAGCGACTTGCCTGGGTGCGGCAGCTTATTGTCATATCCTCGCGCTCCGGGAAGCCCCCTGGGGCTATTGCGTTAATAGAAAATTCACACGACTTGACATTGCGTGATTTTGAGAGCACTATCGATTCCTGTCCCCCCCTGGTGAGCATGCGGGCAGCGCGCTGGTGGTTGAACCTTCAACCTCAAAAGAAAAACTGTGCCGAATTCATTGGTCGATCTTCTCGCAAGCCGCGCGGCGGAAAACCGAGAGTCGATCGTCTACTCTTTCGCGGAGGGCGCAGCCGGCCCGGCGTGCCTTTCGTATGGCGCGCTGGCCGGCCGGGCGGAAGCCATCGCCGTGCGGTTGCGGGAGGTGGCGCAGCCAGGCGACGCCGCCCTGCTGCTCTATCCCCAGGGCCTCGACTTCATCGTCGCTTTTTGGGGCTGCCAGCTGGCGGGCGTGGTCGCCGTCCCCATGTCGCCGCCAAGGCTGAACCGCGCCGATGCTCGCCTGCGGGCCATTGCCAAGGATTCGGCGGCGCGGGTCGTGCTGGCCAGCCCGCAGCTCTTCGCCAGGCGAGAGCGACACTGCAAGGACCTGCCGGAGCTCGGGAGGTTGCATTGGCTGGATGGGTCAGCGGCCGCGGCAGGGTGCCCGCCGCGGCGCGAGCCCCACCGGCCTGGCAACGAGTCCCTGGCGCTGCTCCAGTACACCTCGGGCTCGACCGGAACGCCGCGCGGCGTCATGGTGTCGCATGCCAATCTTTTGGCGAACCTCGAAGACATCGATCGCGGCTCGCCTCACGATCGCGCGAGCGTCATTGTTTCGTGGCTGCCGTTCTATCACGACATGGGGCTCGTCTACGGGCTGCTCATGCCCGTGTATAAAGGTTGCATTTGCCACCTGATGTCGCCGGCTTTCGTCTTGCAAAATCCCCTGCTCTGGATGGCGGCGATCTCGCGGCATCGAGCGACGCACAGCGCGGCGCCGAATTTCGCCTACGAGCTGTGCGCCCGCACGATCACCCCCGGCCAGAGCGCCGGCCTCGACCTGAGCAGTTGGCGCGCGGCGGGCAACGGCGCCGAACCCATCCGCCGCGAAACCCTGGTCCGTTTCGCGGCGGCGTTTCGCACCTGCGGTTTCGATCCGCGAGCGTTCTGTCCCTGCTACGGCCTGGCGGAGGCCACGCTCAAGGTGGCGACGATCCGGTGCGACCAGGAGCCGGTCTACGTGCGGGTCGATCGCCAGGCGCTCAAGCGCCATCGCTTCGCGCCGGCAGACCCGGCGGACGCCGCGGCGGTGACCCTCGTCTCCTGTGGCGGATCGGAGATCGGGACCGAGATCCGCATCGTTCATCCCGAGACCCTTACGTCCTGCGCGCCGGACGAGGTCGGCGAGATCTGGGTTGCCGGACCCGCGGTCGCGGGCGGCTACTGGCGGCGCCCCGAGGAGACGCGGGAGACGTTCGGCGCCCATCTTGCGGACAGCGGCGAAGGGCCCTTCCTGCGCACCGGGGACCTGGGGCTCATCCACGACGGCGGCCTGCTGGTCACCGGCCGCCGCAAGGATCTCCTCATCGTTCGCGGCGCGAACCACTATCCGAGCGACATCGAGACGACGGTCGGGCAGAGTCACCCCGCCCTGCGGCCCGACGCCGCGGCCGCCTTCGCGGTCGAGACCGCGGACGAAGAGCGGCTGGTCGTCGTCCAGGAGGTCCGGCGCTCCGCCCTGCGCCGGCTCGACGTCGAGGCGGTGGCGGGCGCCGTCTGCGCGGCGGTCACCCTGGGCCACGATCTGCAGGTCCACGCCCTGGTGTTGATTCGCCCGCTGAGCCTGCCCAAGACGTCGAGCGGCAAGATCCGGCGGCGGGCCTGCCGTGAAGACTACCTGGCCGGACGGTTCCACGCGGTGGGCTCCTGGGCCCGTCGCCTGCCGGAGGCCGCGGCGCCTCCCGCTCGGGCGGAGGAGGCGCGACTCGCCTCCGCGTCGCCTGGCCGATCGTGCGCGGAGATCGAGGCCTGGCTGGTGGCGACCCTGGCCGGGCAGCTGGGGCTCCGCCAGGAGGAGCTCGACCGCGCGGAGCCTCTGGCCCGCTATGGCCTGGGCTCCAACGAGGCGGTGCGGCTGTCCGCCGCGCTGGCCGCCTGGCTGGGGCGCCCGGTGGCGCCGACCCTCGCCTACGACCATCCGACGGTCGCGGCCCTCGCCGCCCATCTCTCCGGCCGGGAGGAGCGCCCGGACCCGCCGCGCGCGCCGTCTCGCCTCGGCGAAGCCATCGCGGTGATCGGAATCGGCTGCCGCTTCCCGCAGGCGGACGGGCCGGACGCCTTCTGGCGGCTCCTGGTCGATGGGGTGGACGCCATCTCCGAGGTGCCGCCCGAGCGCTGGGACGCCGCGGCTCACCACGACCCGGAGGGCCGCCAGCCGGGCCGGATGCGCACCCGCCATGGCGGTTTCATCCGCGAGGTGGAGCGCTTCGACGCGGCTTTCTTCGGCATCGCGCCGCACGAGGCGAAGCGGATGGATCCGCAGCAGCGGCTCCTGCTCGAGGTGGCATGGGAGGCGTTGGAGCACGCCGGCGTCGCCGCCGACCGGCTGGCGGGGAGCGCCACGGGGGTGTTCGTCGGCGTCTCCGGCAACGACTACGCACGGTTCCAGACCGCCCAGCTGGCGCAGATCGACGCCTACGCGGGAACCGGCAACGCCCTGAGCCTGATCGCCAACCGGCTCTCGTACGCGCTCGACCTCCAGGGCCCCAGCCTGGTCGTCGACACCGCCTGCTCCTCCTCCCTGGTGGCCTTGCACCAAGCCTGCCACAGCCTGCGGGCCGGGGAGTGCGACGGCGCACTCGCGGGAGGAGTCAACCTGATCCTGACGCCGCACGCGACGATCGCTTTTTCCCAGGCGGGAATGATGGCGGCGGACGGCCGCTGCAAGACCTTCGACGCCGCCGCCGACGGCTACGTTCGCGGCGAGGGTTGCGGCCTGGTGGTGCTGAAGCGTCTGGCTGACGCCGTCGCGGCGGGCGACCGGGTCCTGGCGGTCATCCGCGGCTCCGCGGTGAACCACGACGGGCGCAGCAACGGGCTGACCGCCCCCAGCCGCCAGGCGCAGGAGAGAGTCATCGCGAGCGCCCTCCGGCAGGCCGGGGTCACGCCTGACGCGATCGACTATGTCGAGGCGCACGGCACCGGCACTCCTCTCGGCGATCCCATCGAGCTCGGCGCCTTGAAGACGATCCTGCTCGCCGGGCGCCCGGCGGGGCGCCGCTGCGCCGTGGGTTCGGTCAAGACCAACATCGGCCACCTGGAGGCGGCAGCGGGCATCGCGGGGGTGATCAAGACCGTCCTTGCCCTGGACCGTGAGCTGATCCCGCCCCACCTGCACCTGGCGCGGCTCTCCGAGCAGATCGATCTCGCCGGGACGCCGCTCTATGTGCCGACCCAGGTCGTCCCCTGGAGCCGCAACGCCGTGCCGCGCCGGGCGGGCGTGAGCTCCTTCGGTTTCGGCGGCACCAACGCGCACCTCATCCTGGAAGAGGCGCCGCCGACGGCGCCGGCACCGGCCGCAACTGCCGTGGAGCGCGCCTGGCACGTCCTCGCCCTGTCGGCCAAGAGCGAGGCGGCGCTGCGCGCCCTTGCCCGGCGCTACCTGGCGCTGCTGGACGGGCCCGATGCGCCACTCTTGCCCGATCTCTGTTGGAGCGCCAACACCGGCCGCGCTCCGCTGCCGCACCGGGCGGCCCTGACCGCCGCCTCGCCGGCGCAGCTCGGCCTCGGGTTGGAGGCCCTGGCGGCGGACCGCGGTGCCCAGGGCCTGCGCCGCGGGCGAGCGCCGAGCGCGCGGCCGAAGGTCGCCTTCCTGTTCACCGGGCAGGGCTCGCAATATGCCGGGATGGGCCTCCACCTCCATGCCAGCCAGCCGGTCTTCCGCGCCGCCCTCGACCGCTGCGAGGAGATCCTGCGGCAGGTCGCGGGCTTCTCGCTGCTGGCGCTCCTCGGCGAGACGGATGGCCTGCGCGAAACGCGCTACGCCCAGCCCGCGCTCTTTGCCCTGCAGCACGCTCTCGCCGCGCTCTGGCGCTCCTGGGGAGTGCGGCCGGACGTGGTCTTCGGGCACAGCGTGGGCGAGTATGCCGCGGCGCACGCCGCGGGCATCCTGTCGCTCGAGGACGGCCTGGAGCTCCTCGCCGGGAGGGGCCGGTTGATGCAGGAGACCGCGGCGCCGGGCGCGATGGCGATGGTCTTCGCCGACGAGGCGCGCGTCCGCCTGGCGGTGGCGCCCCATGCCGGCCGGGTCTCCATCGCGGCGCTCGACGGACCGCAACAGGTCGTCGTCTCCGGGGAGGCCGCGGCGGTGGCGAGCGTCCTCGCGACCCTGGCGGCGGACAAGATCAGAGCCCACGGTCTCGCCGCCGGGCACGGTTTCCATTCGCCGCTGATGGCGCCGCTGGCCGAGCCCTTCGCGCGGCTGCTCGCGCGCTGCGAGCTCGCGCCGTCGAAGCTCTCCCTGGTCGCCGACCTGAGCGGCGAGGTCGTCGCGCCCGGCGGGTGCCTCTGCGCCGACTACTGGCTGCGGCACCTCACCGAGCCCGTGCGGTTCGCGAGCGGCATCCGGCGACTGGTCGCGGATGGGATCGGCGTGTTTCTCGAGATCGGACCGAGCGGGACCCTGAGCGCTCTTGGGCGACGCTCCGCGGGCAGGGATGCCGCGCTGTGGCTCGCCTCCCTGCTCCCCGAACGGGCGGCGGAGCAGACCCTGCTCGATGCCCTGGGCGCTCTCTACACCCGGGGAGTCGCGGTCGATTGGCGAGCCTTCGACCTGCCGTTCGACCGCCGCCGCCTCACCCTGCCGACCTACCCCTTCGAACGCCAGGCCCACTGGTTCGACGCCGCGGCGGAGGCCGGCCGGCCGGCCGATCTTCCCGCGGTCCTCGCCGTCCCCGCCGCCCCGGCTCGCCGGGCGGCGATCCTGGCCAGCCTGAGCGCGGCGCTCGGCAAGCTCCTGGAGCTCGCCCCGTCGGCGATCGATCCCGAGACGCCCTTGCTCGAGCTGGGTGCCGACTCGATCGTCTTCGTCGGCCTCGTCCGGGGCATCGAAGAGACCTACGGCATCGAGCTGCCGGTGCGGCTGTTCTTCGAAGAGGTGCACTCGCTGTCCCTGCTCGCGGCCTACCTGGAAGAACGCACGACGCGAGATCCCCCGCTCGTGCCGGTCGTGCCGCTCGTGCCGGCCATGCCGGCCATGCCGGCCGCGACATCCGCCCCGGGGAGCGCCGGGCCGCTCGCCGCCAGCCCGGACCTGGGCGGCCTCTTCCGTCACCAGCTCGACGTCGTCGCCAACCTGATCGAACAGCAGCTGGCGGTGCTGTCGGGCGGGGCGCGGACCGACCGGCCTGCCACCGCGCCGGTCCCGGCCCTGGCGAGGGCCGCTTTTGCCGCGCGCGCCGCCGAGGCGCGCCCGGCCTTCGCGGTGGGCAGCCCGGCGGAGACGAAACCGAACCTCACCCCGCCCCAGCGGCGCTACGTCGAGGATCTCGCGCGGCGCCTGTACCGCCGGACTCCGAGCTCGCGGCAGGAGGCCGACCGCCATCGCGCCCGGTGGGCCGATCTGCGCATGACCATGGGCTTCCGCCCGGAGACCAAGGAGATGTGCTTTCCCATCGTGGCCGAGCGGTCGAGCGGCGCCCACGTCTGGGACCGGGAGGGCAACCGGTACGTCGACCTCGCCATGGGCTTCGGCGTCAACCTGTTCGGCCACAACCCGCCCTTCGTGGTCGCGGCGTTGCGCGCCCAGCTCGACCGCGGCATGCACGTCGGAGTGCAGTCCGACCTGGCAGGGGAGGTGGCGTCCCGGATCGCCGCGATGACCGGGATGGAGCGCGTGACCTTCTGCAACTCCGGCACCGAGGCGGTCATGACGGCCATCCGGCTGGCGCGCGCGGTGACCGGACGCGTGCGCACCGTGCAGTTTTCCGGCTCGTATCACGGTCACGCCGACCCCACCCTGGCGGTGGCGCGGCCGGGTGAGGATGCCCGCTTGGGGGCGGACCCCATGGCGACCGGGGTTCCCGTGGCCACGGCTCGGCAGGCGATCGTGCTGCCCTACGGCGAAGAGCGCGCCCTCGAAGTCATCGCAGCCCAGCTGCCCGAGCTCGCGGCCGTGCTGGTCGAGCCGGTGCAGAGCCGCCGTCCGGACCTCCAGCCCGCCGACTTCCTGCGCCGCCTGCGCGACCTGACCCGCGACGCCGGCGTGCCGCTGATCTTCGACGAGGTGATCACCGGCTTCCGCGTGCATCCCGGAGGAGCGCAGGCCTGGTTCGGGGTCGAGGCCGACCTCGCCACCTACGGCAAGGCGATCGGCGGCGGCATGCCGATCGGGATCGTGGCGGGCCGCCGCCGCTTCCTCGATGCCGTGGACGGCGGGCCCTGGCAGTATGGCGACGCCTCGCGGCCGGAAGCGGTGACCTCCTTCGTCGCCGGCACCTTCTGCAAGCATCCCCTTGCCATGGCTGCCGCCCTGGCGGTCCTCCGTCATCTCGAAGCCGCGGGACCGTCCCTGCAAACCGAGCTGAACGCTCGCTCGGCCGCCTTCGCCGCGGCGCTCAACGACGATTTCCGCGCCGCCGGCGTGCCCATCGAAGTGGTCGTCTTCTCCTCACTCTGCCGCTTCCTGCTGGCGGGCAACGGGAGCTACCTCTACCAGCCGCTCGCGATGGACCTCTTCTTCCAGGCCATGGTGGCGCACGGGGTCTACATCTGGGAAGGCCGCACCTGCTTCCTCTCGACCGCGCACACCGACGAGGACCTGCAGCACATACGGCTGGCGGCGCGGCAGAGCGTGGCGGAGCTCCTGGCGGCTGGTTTCTTCGCCGGCTCGCCGGCGCCGCGAGCGGATCTCGCGCCGCCGTTCGCGGCGCCGTTCGTGCCGCC
>DATKFK010000364.1:0-7545 GCA_035544375.1 Thermoanaerobaculia bacterium | reverse complement strand
TCGCCGGCATCTTCCTGATCGAGTGGGGGTACTTCGCGGGCATGGAGATCGCGACCGGCGGGCGCACCCTGGGCAAGATGGCGGTGCGCCTGCGGGTGGTCACCGCCGAAGGGGCCGAGCCCGGCGCCGGTTCGCTGCTGGTCCGCAACGTGGTGCGCGACGTCGATTACCTGGTCGGCGTGCCGCTGATGGCGGCCGATCCGCTGGCGCGGCGCCTCGGCGACCGCCTGGCAGGCACCCTGGTGGTGCACGAGGAGCGGCAGCAGTCGGTGCTGCTCGGCAGGGTGCCGCCGGGTTGGAGCGCGCGGGAGGTGGCGATCGTCGAAAGCTTCCTGGCGCGCGCCGGTGAGCTCCGTGACGCCGCGACCCGGGACGAGATGGCGCGGCTCCTGCTCTCGCGGATCGAGCGCGATGCTCCGGAGCTGCTTGCCGGGCTCGACGAGAGCCGGGCGGCGGCGCCGGTCGGCGCGTTGCGGCAGGCCCTGGCCGCCGAGGAAGGCTGATGGACTACGCCCGCTTCCTGCGCCTGCGGCGGCCGCTCTGGGACGATTTCAGCCGCCGCCTCGCAGCCCTGCGCGACGCCCCCGGCCGCCGCCACCAAGCGGCGGCCTCGAGCTACGAGGAGGTCGAGAAGCTCGCGTTCGCCTACCGCCAGGTGCTCCACGACCATGCGCTCGCCGCCACCCGCTTCCCGGGCACGGGTGCCGCCCGCCAGCTGGCGGCGCTGGCCCTCGCCGGCACCCGCCGCCTCACCCGCCGCGGCGTCGCCTGGCGAGGGCTGCGGCACTTCGTCTTCCATACCTTCCCGGCGGCCTTCCATCGCCAGCTCGGCCTGCTGGGCGTGGCCGCCGCCGTGTTCGGCGTCGCCAGCCTGCTCGGCCTGGTCCTCTCGGCGGTGCAGCCGGGGCTCGGCAACCTGTTGCTCGGCCCGCGGGCGCTCGCCGGCCTGGCGGAGGGCCGGCTGTGGACCGAGAGCCTCACCACGACGGTGCCGCCGGCCGTCGCTTCCTCGGGCATCGCCACCAACAATCTCACCGTGGCGCTGGTGGCCTGGAGCGGTGGCGTGCTGGCCGGCGTCGTGCCACTGTACCTGCTGGTCCTCAACGGCCTGATGCTGGGCGGAGTGATCGGCATCACCCTGCGGTACTCGATGGCCGGCGAGCTGCTGGGCTTCGTCGCCGCCCACGGCCCGCTCGAGCTCACCCTGATCATGGTGGCCGCGGCGGCGGGGCTGGCCCTTGGCCGCGCCCTGGTGACGGCAGGCGACCGGCCGCGTACCGAGGCGATGCGCCAGGCCGGCAACGACTCGCTGCAGGTGGTGCTCGGCTGCCTCCCCTGGTTCGTGGTGCTGGCGGTCGTGGAGGCGCGGATCTCGCCCGACCCGTCGTTGCCGGTGACGCTGAAGGCGGCGCTGGGGTTGGGCCTGCTGCTGCTCTTCTTCGGCGCGGCGCTCGGCCCCTATCGCGCCGCGGGCGACGGCGATGGCGGCGATGGCGACTAGGCCGCCGGAGCCGGGCTCCGCGTCCGCCCTGAACGGGGCGCCGGCCGTCGGGTCGCCGGTGCCGGCCGTGCCTGCCGTGCCGGCGACGCCGCTGCCGCTGCCGCTGCTCCTCGACGAGGCGATGCGCTGGGTGCGGCGGTACGGACGAGCGATCTATCCGCCGATCGCGGTGCCGGCGGCGGTGCTCAGCGCCGGGCTCGCCGCGCTGCAGACCGTGTGGCAGCCCCCCGACGCGCCGGTGCCCGCCGATCCTCTGCAATCGCTCGCCCGGCTGTACGCGATGCTGGCGGTGTCGCTGCCCTTCTCGCTGCTGATCGGCCTGCTGTACTCGGCGATGATCGTGGCGGCGGTCGACGCGGTGGCCGGCCGCACCGTCGACGTCGGCCGCGCGCTGCGCTTCGTGGTGCGGCCGGCGGTGCTCGGCACCCAGCTGCTGGTGTTCCTCTGCGTGATCGCGGCGGCAGTCCTCTGCTGCGTGGTGCCGGCGTTCTACGTCTGGCCGCTGCTCGCCATGACGCTGCCGGCGATGGCGGACGAGGGGGTAACCGGCACGGCGGCGCTGCGCCGCAGCGCCGAGCTCACCCGCCACAACCCGCGGCGCAGGTGGCTCGCGAGCCCGATCGTCAAGATCCTGGCGGTGGTCCTGGTGACGTCGGCGATGTCGGTCCTGGTCAGCATGGTGCTGCAGTTGCCGGTCGCCGTCGTGCAGGGCGTGGCGTTGATGCGCCGGGCGGCAAGCGGCGAGGACGTGCCGGGCTGGATCTCGACCTTCAGCTGGCTGCAGGTGCCGTTGCGTTGCTTGGCGTCGCTGGCGGTTTCGGCGGTCGCCGTTTACTCGAGCTTCGCCATGGCGCTGCTGTTCTTCGACCTGCGGGCGCGGCGCGAGGGCGGCGACCTGTGGCGGGCCATCGCCGGGATGACCGGTGCCGCGGCGCCGGCAGCGGGAGGGCCGCCGCCTTGAACCCGGCCGCCGCCATGGCATTCCGCGCCGCGCCGGCCGCCGCCATGACGTTCCGCGCCGCGCCGGCCCACCGTGCGGTGCTGGCGCGGGTGCTGGCCGCGAGCCGCGTCGAACGGCGCCCCGAGCCGCCGGATGCCTCCTACTTACGCGATCTCGTCGCCCGGCTCTACGTCGCCCTGGCGCACCTGTTCGAGCGGGCGAGCGGCCGGCTGGGGCTGCCGTGGTGGCTGCTGCCCGGCATCGCGGCGGTGCTGGCGGTGACGGCGGCGGCGCTGCTGGCGAGAGCGTGGCGGGCGCGCCGGCGCCGCGCGGCGGCGAGCGGGCCCGACGCGGCCGCGCCGGATGCGGCCGCCACCGGCGAGCGGCGGGCAGGCGAGAGCGACGCTTGGGGCGCCGCCGCCTGGCGGCTCGACCTCGACCGGCGGCTGGCGCAGCGCCAGGTGCCGGAGGCGCTGCGCGCCACCTGGTGGTGGCTGGCGCGGTCGCTGGCCGGGGCGAGAGCGGAGCCGACCTGGACCGGCCGCGAGCTGCTGCGGCTGGCTGGCCGCGAGGACCTGGCCGGCCTGGTGCGCGAGCTCGACGCCATGACCTATGGGCCGCGGCAGCCTGTCCCCGAAGAGGTGCGGGGATTGGCGGCGCGCCTGGAGGCGACCCTCGCGTGAGGGGGCTGCCGGCGACGCCCGGAGCCGGCCGCCGTTGGCTGACGGCGGCGGTCGCCATCGTCGCGGCGGCGGCACTGCTGGTCGCTTTGGCCGGGGGGCGGGGCGGCAGCCGCGGCAGCACCCTCTCGCGCGGTCCCGGTGGCTGGCTGGCGGCGCGCCGCTACCTCGAGGCGCGCGGCGCGCGGGTGACGTTGGTTTCCGAGCCCCTCGGCAGCTTCGTGCTCGGCAACGGCGATCGGGTGGCAGCCGATCCGGATTCGCCGGCATGGCTCGAGCCGCCGGCGCCTGGCGCGGACGGCAGGTCCGGCAGCCGCGGCATGGCCGGCGGACGGGCCGCCGGACGGGCCGCCGCAGGGGGAGCCGGACTGGCCGCCGCAGGGGGAGCCGGACTGGCCGCCGGACGGGCAGCCGCGCGGGCCCCCGGTCCCGGCGTGCTGGCCCTGGTGTTCCCTTGGCAGAGCCTGCTGGCGGGCGACCTGGACGAGGCGATCGACACCCATCTCGGCCGCGGCGGCGACCTGGTCCTGGCCTACTCGGGCGAGGAGGCGGGGGCAGAGCGCATGCTCGGCGTCTGGCGCTGGCGGCAAGCCGGCACGGTGCCGCTGGCTCCCTGGCGCTGGCGCTCGTTCATGCGCCGCGAGTGGCGGCTGCGGCCGGCCGCGGGCCGCCCGGGGCGGCAGGAGGATGCCGCGGGGACTGCCTCCCGGCAGTCTCCAAGGACCGCTGCCGCTGCCGCCGATGCCGCGCCAGCCAAGGGGAGCTCGGTGGCGGGCGGCCCGGCGGGTGGCCCGGCGGGCGGGGCGGTCGGCGGCCCGGCAGTCGGCGGCCCGGCGGGTGGCGTGGCCGCCGGAGCGCCGCCGGTGCGTATCTGGGCGCCGCGGGTATTGCCGGAGCTTGGTCCCGGTGCCTTGGTGCTCCTCACCACCCCTGGTGGAGAGGCGGCGGCAGCCTTGTTCCGTTACCACGGTGGCCGGGTGGTGGTGCTGCCGGCGGATGCTCTGTGCAACAGCCGGTTGGGCGAGGCCGGCAATGCGGATCTGCTCGAGAGCCTGCTCGTCAACCTGGGACCGCGGTGGGCCTTCGACGAGTACCACCACGGCCTGGTCACCGCGCCGGGGAGCAACGCCGGTCTCGGCCGCGCCGCGGACCTGCTGCTGGCGCACCTGGTGCTTCTGTACCTGCTGGCGGTCCTGGCGCTGGCGCGGCGGCAGGGCCCGGCCTGGCACGAGCCGGCGACGATCGCAGGCTCGGCGGCGACCTTCCTGCTGGGGCTGGGCGCGCTGCACCACCGGCTCGGCCACCATGCCGAGGCGTCGCGCCTGCTGTTGCGGCGCGCGCGCGAGCTCGATCGCGGCCTCGAGCTGCCGCCGGAGCTCGACCGCCAGGCCGCGAACGCCGGACCGCGCGATCTGGTCGAGGTCGCGCGGCAGGTGGCGCTCGGCCGCGCGGGCCGCACGGGCAGCGCCGGCCAGGCGGGCCCCGCCGCTCCTCCCCCCAGCGACCACGGAGAACGCCGATGACCCACAGCAGCCCCTCCGGCCCAGGCCAGCCCGACCGTCGCGATCCGCCGCAGGAGGCCGGCGCCGGCGGCACCTCGCCGCCGGCCGGGGCGGGACCCGGAGCGCGCGAGCCTGTCGCCGGCGAGCCATCGGGAAGCGAGGCGGTCGCGACCGTCGCGCGCGAGGTCCCGGCGGCGCGCCTTGCCGCCGCCGCCGGCGAGCTCGCCGCCGCCATCGAAGCGAGGGTCCTCGGCCAACAGGAAGCCGTGACGGTCCTGCTCGCCGCCTACATCGCGGGCGGTCACGCCCTGCTCGAGGGCCTGCCGGGACTGGGGAAGACCCGGCTCGCGCGCACCTTCGCCCAGTGCCTCGGGGCGCGCTTCAGCCGCGTCCAGTTCACCCCCGACCTGATGCCGGCGGACCTCGTCGGCACCAACGTCTTCGACGCCGGCGCCGGCTTCCGGCTGCTGCGCGGACCGGTGTTCACCGACGTGCTCATGGCCGACGAGATCAACCGCACGCCGCCGAAGACGCAGTCGGCGCTGCTCGAGGCGATGCAGGAGGGCCAGGTCACGATCGATGGCGAGACCCATCCGCTGGGGGCCGGCTTCTTCGTGGTGGCCACGCAGAACCCGATCGAGCTCGAAGGTGTGTACCCGCTCCCCGAGGCGCAGCTCGACCGCTTCCTGGTGCGTATCGAGATGAGCCTGCCGTCCAGGGCCGCCGAGCTCGAGCTGCTCCGCCAGGCCGTTGCCGGCACGCTCGACGCGGCGCCAGGTGCCTCCCTGCTGGCCCCGGGCGAGGCGGCGGCGCTGCGCCGCGGCTCCCGCCGCGTGCACGTCGCCGAGGAGCTGCTCGACTACCTGGTGCGCCTGGCCGCGGCGTCGCGCCGGTCACCCCACGTCGAGCTGGGGGTCAGCCCGCGCGCCGTGCTGGCGCTGCTGGAAGCGGCAAGGGCGGTGGCGTTGATCGAGGGGCGCGAGTACGCGGCTCCCGACGACGTCAAGCGGCTGCTGGTGCCCTGCTGGGCCCACCGCCTCATCGTCACTCCCGAAGCGGAGCTCGAAGGACACACGCCGCGGCAGATCCTCGAGCAGGCCGCCGCGGCCGAGCCGGTGCCCCACTGATGGCAGGCCTGCCGGCGCTGGCGGCGGTGCCGTCCGCCAGCGCGTCCCCGGGTAGGGGCCACTGAGGATCGGGTGCCGCCCGGGTTTCCGCCCGCCATGCCCGCCGCCCGCTGTTTCCAGCTCCTGGGGTGCTGCACCGTGCTGTTCATCGGCGCCTTCCTCTCGCCGGCCCTGGCAGTGCTGGCGGCGGCCCTGGACGCGGCGGTGCTGGGGGCGGCGGTGCTCGATTGGCGGCGCGCGCACCGCCGGCGGGTGAGTGCCGAGCGCACCTGGCCGCCGTTGCTGGTGCAGGGAGCGGCGGCGGAGGTCGTGGTGGCGGTGGAGGTCGCCGCGGCCCCCTCTCACAGCGCCACCGTGGCGCTGCTGCGGGAGGGTCTCCATCCGGGGCTGGCGCCGGCGCCGCTGCACCATCGCCTGGTCGTGAGCGCCGGGCGGCCGGCGGTCTGGCGTTACCGGCTGGAGCCGCGGCGTCGCGGGGAGCATGTGCTGGCGCCGCTGACGGTGCGCGTGCTGGGCCCGTGGGGGCTTGCCTGGGCGCAACGCGACCTGCTGGGCGGCGAGCGGGTCCGCGTCTACCCCCAGGTCCGCTGGGAAGGCCGGGTGGGGCAGCTCCTGGCTGCCGCGCAGCGGCAGCGCCTGGGACAGGTGGCGCTGCGGGTGCAGGGCATCGGCAGCGAACCGTATGCGCTTCGCGGCTACTTGCCGGGCGATCCCCTCGGCAAGGTGCATTGGAAGGCGACGGCGCGCCACGGCCGGCTGGTGAGCCGCGAGGACACCTGGGAGCGCAGCGCGCGCCTGGTGGTGTTGCTCGACTGCGCCCGCACCATGGCGTCGATGGACGGCAACCGCAGCAAGCTCGACTACGCCCTGGCGGCGGCGCTCGCCCTCACCCGAGTGGCGGCGGCGCGCGGCGACCAGGTCAGCCTCATCGCGTTCTCCGATCGTCTCGACCGCACGGTGCGGGTGCGTTCCGGCGCGCGCGCGTCGCGGCAGGCTTACGCGGCGCTGTTCGATCTCCAGGCGCGCCTGACCGAGCCGGCCTACGACCTGGCGGTCGAGGCGATCGGCCAGGTGGAGCAGCGGCGCGCCACCGTCGTGCTGCTCACCTCGGTCGTCGACCTGGCGGCGGCCGAGCTGCTGCGGGAGTCGCTGCTGCGTCTCGCCGGGCGTCACCGGCCGCTGCTGATCAATCTCGAGGATCCGGAGCTGCGCCGCCTCGCCGCCGCCGCGCCGGGGTCGCCGATCGAGGCCTTCGCCCAGGTGGCGAGCCTCGAGATCGCCCTCGCCAACCGCCGCCTGGCCAGGCACCTGCGGCGGGGTGGCATCCGGGTGGTCAGCAGCTCGGCCGATCACCTGGCCCTGGAGACGCTCGAGGCGTACCTGGCCCTCTACCGCGGCCGCGCCGCGCCGGCGCTCGCCGCGACGCTGTAGCTTCCTTGTCCTCATCCGCTTTGGCCGCAACGCTGTAGCCCCGTGGTCCACATCCGCCTCAGCCGCGGCTCCGGCAGGGACCGGGGGTGCCCGCGGCGCGACCTCTGGAGCTGACGTGCGCGTCCCGGTGCCGTTTTTCCGTCTTCAGATACAGAAGGAGGATCTGGGATGGCGCGCATGGGTTCGACAAGTCATCGTGGTCTGCCGGTGCTGCCGGTGCTCCCGGCTCTGCTGGCTCTGCCGGTATTGCGGAATCCGCCGGCGTCGCGGACGCCGCAGGCGTTGCGGGCTCTGCCGATATTGCTGGCACTCGCCGTGGTGTTGCCCGCAGGCGCGGCGGCGCAGCCGTTTGGCCCCTACACGG
>DATKFK010000363.1:0-7663 GCA_035544375.1 Thermoanaerobaculia bacterium | reverse complement strand
GACTACCTGGTGTCGATCGAGAACAAGAGCGGCAACACCCTCTTCCCTTACGGCGAGAATGTCCGCATGGGCTCCGGCGACCCGTCCTTCATCAGCGCGGGCAACGTCGTCGCCTCGACCCAGTACATCATCGGCGCCTTCAGCACCAACGGCGCCTGGCAGACCGACGTCGTGCTGGCGAACACCAGCAGCCAGCCGGCAAGCGTGACGCTCACCTTCACCCGCACCGGCGTCCAGGGGTCCACCACCGCGCCGGTGACCCTGACCCTCAACGCCGGCGACACCCAGCGGCTCAGCAACGCCATCGCCGGCAAGTGGAATCTGAACAACGTCGTCGGCGTCATCACCGTCACCTCCTCGGTGGCGAACGGCGTCTACCCGATCGTGCAGGCGGAGAGCTACAACAACGCGCAGCCGGCCAATCGCTTCGGCCAGTCGATGACGGCGTTCTCGGACAGCGACGCGGCCAAGGTCGGGCAGACCGACTACCTGGTCGGCTTGCGGCAGGACGCCACCCACCTGACGACCTTCTGGGTGTTCAACAACAGCACGACCGATTACGGGGTCTACGACATCGTCTACCGTGGGCTCGACGGCTCCGTGCTCGGCACCCTCAGCAACCTCACCCTGCCGCCCGGCAAGGTGCACAACTTCCTGCCCACCCAGCACCCGCTGCCGGGTGGCACCGTCCCCAACGGGTTCACCGTCCAGGTTGTGGTGAAGAACGGCACGGCGCTCAGCGCCGCGCAGGTGCTCACGACGTCGACCGGCGACCCGGCCTACGTCCAGGGGGTTGCGCGCTGAGCCGCTGAACCCAGGCCTTCCAAGCGTCCGTTCTTCTTTTGGGCCGCCGGGCAGCAGACCGGCGGCCATCTTTTTTTTGGCTGTACAATTCCTCGCGGATGTCCGAGCCCGCCGTTCAAGTCGAGCAGCTGACCAAGGTCTACCGGGTCTATGCGTCGCCGTGGGACCGCCTGAGCGAGGCGCTGCTGCGGCGGCCTCGGCACCGCGAGTTCCGCGCCCTCTCGGGCGTCAGCTTCACCCTGCCCAAGGGCGAGGGGCTGGCGATCATCGGCGAGAACGGCGCCGGCAAGAGCACGCTGCTCAAGCTGCTTGCCGGCATCGGCGTTCCCACCGCCGGGGCCGTGCGGGTGCAGGGGAAAGTGGCGTCCATCCTCGAGCTCGGCTCCGGTTTCCATCCCGAGTTCACCGGCCGGCAGAACATCGTGCTCAACGCCGCCATGCTCGGCCTCTCCGAGCAGGAATTGCAGCAGAAGCTGCCGGCGATCATTTCCTTCAGCGAGCTGGGGGACTTCATCGATCAACCGGTCAAGGTCTACTCGACCGGCATGGCCATGCGATTGGGGTTTTCGATCGCCATCCAGGTCGAGCCCGACGTGCTGATCATCGATGAGGCCCTGTCGGTGGGCGACGGCTACTTCCAGAAGAAGTGCATGGACCGCCTGCTGCAGTTCGTCGGCGCCGGCGGCACCCTGCTGTTCTGCTCGCACGCCATGTACTACGTATCGGCCTTCTGCCAGCGGGCGCTGTGGCTGCGGCACGGGCAGGCCGCGGCGCTGGGGCCGGTCGGCGACGTCGTCCGCGACTACGAGAACTTCCTGCTGGCCAAGAGCGCCCCAGGCGCTCGTGAGGACGACCGCGCCCCAGGCGCTCGCGAGGACGACCGCGCGCCTGGCGCCGGCGAGGGCGCGAGCGACGACGAGCTCCCCACGGGCGTGCCGGTGGGCGGCCGTGCCCGGGGTGCCGCGGCGGCGAGCGGCGGCGCCGGGGATGGGGGCGGGGATCTCGCCCGGCGCCCGGCCCGCCTGCTGGGAGTGCGGGTCAGCGGCGGCGCCAGTGCCGAGGCGCCGACCGGCGCGGTGCCGTTGTTTGCGCCGGGCGATACGCTCGAGATCGAGATCGAATTCGAATCGCGGCGCGCCGACCTCTCTTTCCACGTCGGCATCGGCGTCAATCGGATCGACGACCTCGAGGTCTGTTCGCTCGCCACCCATCTCGATGGCCGGCCGCCGATGACCGGAAGGACCCATTACCGGATCAGCGCGGTGCTGCCGCGGCTGACCCTGGTCAAGGGCGAGTTCACGCTCTACGTCTTCCTGCTCGACGAGGCGGGATTGCATATCTACGACCAGCGCATCTACCGCCGCGCCTTCGGCGTCCACAGCCCCGGCTATGCCTTCGGCGTCGTCGCTCACGAGCACCGTTGGCAGATCGCCGAGGCCGCCTCGCCGCCGCTCACGGAGGCCGCGCCCGCCGCCGCGGTGCCCCCGCCGCCCGCGGCGGCCGCGCCCGCGCCGGCAGTCGCCGGGCGCCGTTAGTGTCGGCCACCAGCCAGCCCCGATGCCTCCTGCCGGCGATCACCTGGCGATGACCGGCGGCAGTCCAGCCCGTCTCGCGGTGGTGCTCGTCCACTACCACACGCCGCGGCTTGCGGCGGCGGCAGTCGCCGCGCTGCAGAGCGATCTGGCCGGAGGCCCGGGGGCTGCCGCCGGCCTCGAGGTGGAATGGCTGCTGGTCGACAACGGCAGCGACCCGGCAGGAAGGGAGCTGCTCGCCGGCCTGCCGGTCCGCCTGCTCGAGCCCGGCCGCAACCTCGGCTATGCCGGGGGCGTCAATCTCGGGGTGGCGAGCTCGCGCGCCGAGCTCATCCTGCTGCTCAACCCGGACGTGCTGGTGCTGCCCGGGTGCATCGCCGGCCTGGTCGGCTGCTTGCGGGCGGGCGCCGGCGCCGCCGGGCCGCGCTTCTACTGGGATTCCGGCCGCCGCCTGTTGCTCCCGCCCGCCGAGGCGCGCAGCCGCCGCGGCGAGCTGCTCGCCGCGCTGGCGGCCGCGTGCGGCGCCGGCTGGCCGGCAAGGGCGCGGCGGCGCAGCCGGCGCCACTGCCGCCGTCACTGGCTGGCGGCGGCGCCGCTCCCGAGCTACGCGCTGTCCGGAAGCCTGCTCGCGGTGACGCGCGCGGCCTGGGAGCGGGTGGGCGGGTTCGACGAAGGCTTCCAGCTCTACTTCGAGGAGACCGACTGGTTGTTGCGCCTGCGCCGCGCCGGCCTTGCGGCGCGCTTCGTGCCGGCGGCCGAGGCGGTCCACCTCTACGGCCGCAGCGCGGCGCTCGAGCCGCGCGCCGCCGAGTGGTTCGCAAGCTCGGCGAGGCGGTTTCGCCGGCGCCACTACGGGGCCTGGTTCAACGGGTGCCTCGAAATGCTGGATCGGACGAGCCGGCGGCGAACCGGCACGGTCCCGGGCGGCCCACCAGCGGCCAGGAGCATTGCCGAGGATCCGTCGCCGCTGCCGCCGCTGCCGCCCGAGGGTCTGGACCTTGCCGGCTATCCGCGCCCGCTCTGGGTCGAGGTCTCTCCCAATCCGACCGGCTTCCCGGCCGCCGCCGAAAGGATCGGCGAGGGCAAGGTCGCCGGCCGCTGGACCCTGCCGGCGGAGATCGTCGAGAGGTTGTCGGGAAGCTCCTGGTGGGTGAGGGTCAGCGACGAGCGCGGGGATGACCTCGCCGCCTTCCAGATCCCCGGCCAATCATGACCCGCCGGTCCCGGACCGGACAGGAGCGCCTCCGGAGATAGAATCGCCGGAATGGGCGTCGAGCTGTCGGTGGTGATCCCCGCCTACAACGAGGCGGCGCGGGTGGGACCGGGCTTGCTCCGGGCCGCCGAGTACCTGCGCGGCCGGGGCGTCGCCTACGAGCTGCTGGTGGTCGACGACGGCAGCGGCGATGCCACCGCCGACGTTGCCGCCGGCGCGGGCGCGCGGGTGCTGCGCCATGACCGCAACCGCGGCAAGGGGGCGGCGGTCAAGACCGGCGTGCTGGCCTGCGCCGGCGCGCGGGTGCTCCTCTCCGATGCCGATTTCTCGACGCCGATCGAGGAGCTGGAGAAGCTCGAGCCCCGATTGCGCGACGCCGACCTGGTGGTGGGCAGCCGCGCGCTGGCCGACTCGGTGATCACCCGGCGGCAGCCGATCTACCGCGAGCTCATGGGCAAGAGCTTCAACCTGCTCATCCGTTGCCTGGGAGTGCGGGGCTTTCACGACACCCAGTGCGGCTTCAAGCTGGCGCGGGGCGAGGCCGTGCGCGCCCTGTGCGCCGAGCTGACCGTCGCCGGCTTCGCCTACGACGTCGAGCTGATCTGGCTGGCGCTGGCGCGCGGCCGCCGGGTGGCGGAGGTGGGAGTCCTGTGGGCCAACTCGCCCGACTCGCGCGTCCACCCGCTGCGCTCGCCGCTGGGCATGATCCGAGACGTGTTGTTGATGCGCTGGCGTCACCGGGGCGGACGTTGAGCCTCACCTGCAACCCGGCGTTGCCGCTGCTGGCGTTGCTGGCGGCGGCCGGGCCGATCCTCGTCCCCTGGCGGCCGGCCGCCGCCGGCGCGGCGCGGGAACGCGGGCAGGGCAAGGGCGCCTGGCGCGAGCTCGGCATTCCCTGGGCGGCGCTGGGCCTGGCCGGGATGGGCCTGCTCGCTCCTGCCCTGGCGCTGCCGACCGGGATCCCCAGCCCGGCCGCGGCCCTCGCCGCCGTGCCCCCGTGGCAGCAAGGCGCGGCGCCCGTGGCGGCTGCGATGGCTGCGACGGCCGCGATGGCCGCGCAGGATTCCGGCGCAGCTCGCGGCAATCCGCTGCTGCGGGACGTCACCTACCAGATCCAGCCCTGGCTGCTGTATGCCCGCCGGGAGCTGCGGGCCGGACGGCTGCCGGTCTGGAATCCGCACCAGTTCGCGGGCTCGCCGTTCTGGGCCAACGGCCAGTCGGCGCCGCTGTTCCCGCTCCACCTGCTGTTCACGGTCCTGCCGTTGCAGCTTGGGTTCGTGCTGCTGCCGTGGCTGCGGCTGGTGATCGGCGGCTGCGGCGCCTGGATGCTGGCACGGGAGCTCGACCTGGGGCCGCTGGCGGCGCTGTTGGCCGCCATCACCTTCGCCCTGTCGGGCATGCCGGTGAGCTTCGAGCTGTTCCCGATGGGCAACGCCCTGGCCCTGGTGCCGTGGGTCCTGTGGGCGGTGGAGCGCCTGGCCGCCGCCGGGGCCGTGAGGCCAGGGGATTTGGCGGGAAGCTCGGCGGGAGAGGCTGTTGTCGGCGGTGCCGGCGCCGGCGCCGGTTCTGTCGCCGGGGCCGCGGCCGCAACCGGCGGTCCGCGAGCCGTGGCGAGGGCGATGCTGCCGGCGGTTGCAGTCCTGGCGGCGGCGGCCGGCTTGCAGCTGCTCGGGGGACACCCCGAGACGGCCGCCCACACGGCGCTGCTGTCGCTGATCTACCTGGCGGTCCGCGGCGGGGCGCGGCCACTCGCCGCCTGGCTGGGCTGGGCGGCCGGATGGCTCGGCGCGACGGCGGTGGCCGCGGCTCAGCTGCTGCCGCTCGCCTTGATCCTGCCGCAGACGGCGCGTTGGCAGGAGGCGACGGGGGGCGTCGAGCCGCCGCTCGGCCTGCTGTTGCAGCAGCCGCTGCGGCTGGTCCTGCCCGAGCTGTACGGTCATCCGGCGCGCGGCACCTGGTGGGGCCCCTTCAACTACTCGGCGACGGCGGTCTATGCCGGCGCGCTGGCGCTGCCGCTGGCGGCAGCGGGGCTGGCCCGCGCCTTTCGCCCGCGGCCCGCCGCGCCGCCGGGCGCGGGCGGCCCGTCGCGAAGCGCCGCTGGCCCGGCACGTGATCGCCGCTGGCTGGCGCTGGCGGTGACCAGCGGCTTCGCCTTTGCCGCCGCCTACCACTGGCCGGTGCTGCGGGACCTGCTGGCGGCGCTGCCGGTGCTCGGCCGTGCCGCCCACCACCGGCTGCTGTTCGGGGTCGAGCTTGGAGTGGCGCTGCTCGCCGGCGCGGGCTGCGACGAGTGGCTGGCGGGCCGCGGGCGAGGCATCCTGGCAGGCGCCGCCGCCGCCGCGGCGCTGCTGGCCGCGGCGTGGGCGCTCCATCGCGCCGCCTGGGCGGCGCACGGCCTGCTGGCCGTGGAGGCTGCCTGGACGGCGGCGGTCGCGGCCGCGGCGACCCTCCTGGCGCTTTCGCTGCGCCTGGATCGCGGGTGGCGCTTCCGGCTGGCGCCGCTGCTGCCGGCGCTGGCGCTCTGCGACCTGCTGGCAGCCCACGGCGCGATCAATCCCGGCCTGCCGCTGGAGCGGCTCTATCCGCCGACCGGCGCGGTGCGCTTTCTCGCGCGCCAGCCGGGCAGGGTGGTGGGGGTGGGCGAGGCCCTGCGTCCCAATGCCGCCATGGTCTACGGCCTGTACGATCCGCGCGGCGACGATCCGGTCAAGCTGGCCCGCTACGAAGCCGTCTACCGGCGGTTCGCGGCGGGCGATCCGGTGTACTTCCAACCGGTGTCGCGATGGAGCTCGTCCTGGCTCGACCGCCTGGCCGTGCGCTGGGTGGTCGCCGGTCCTGATGAAGCCGCCCCGGCGGCAGGCTGGCGCCTGGCCTACGCCGGCGCCGATGCGCGCGTCTACGAGCGCCCGACCGCACTGCCGCTGGTCCGCTGGGCGCCGGCGGCCGGCCCTCCGGCCACGCTCGCCGGGCAGGTCGCGATGCCTGAGCCGGTTGCCAGGCGAACCACGGAGGCTAAGGCAGCGGCTGAAGCGAGCAGCGGCGCGAGCGGCGGCACCGGCTTCCAGCCCGCGGAGGTCGCGGTGCTGCGGCGCGAGCCGGGACGATGGAGCATCGCCTGGAGCGCCGCGCAACCGCGGTTGCTGGTGGTGGCGGAGTCCTGGGCGCCCGGCTGGCTGGCCTGGGTGGACGGTCGGCCGCAGCCGGTCGAGGCGGCCGCTGGGGCCTTGCTGGGCGTGCGGCTGGGACCCGGCGCCGGCCGCGTCGATCTGCGCTATCGCCCCCCCGGTCTGTTCGCGGGGTCCGCGGTGTCGGCAGCCGCGCTGCTCGCCTTGGTAGCTGTCCCGATCACGGGCCGCCGTCTGCGGACCGGCCCGGGACGGCAGCGCGCCGGCCCGGGGCAGCGTGGGGCGACCTCCACCTCCGCCGACCTCTCGGTCGCTTCCGGATCACCTGTCCGAAGCCGCCCCGACGACGCCGGCGGCTCCGGCACCAGCCCGGCCGGCCGCGATGGCGGAGCTGGCGGTCCCGGCCGTAGCCGCGGCGGGATCACCGTGCGGCCAACGGTGGAAGGCGATCTGCCGGGGCTTTCGGCTCTCTTCGTCTCGCGTTTCGGCCATCCGTTCCCTCCCGAGGAATGGGTCTGGAAGTATCGCCAGCTACCCGGCGAGGCCCGCAGCCTGGTGGCGGTCGATCCGCGCGGTGCGGTGCTGGCCCATGGCGGCGCACTGCGGCTGGCGGCGCGCTGGCGCGGCGGGGAGGGCGGCATCTGGCAGCTCGTCGACTTCGCCGGCAGCTCCGCCGGCGCCTCGTTGCGCCCGGCGCTGGTTGGGCTTGGCCGCCAGCTGCTGGCCGACCTGCCTGGCGAGGCGGACGCGCCCTGGATCTTCGGCTTTCCCAGCGAGCGGCACTTCCGTCTCGGCGAGCGCTCCTTCGGCTACCGGCCGCTCGCCGTCCTTCAGCCCCTGGCCGGCACGCTGCCGGAGGGGCCGGCGGCCGCCGAATCGCTCCTGTGGAGCGGCGATTCGTGCGGCGACTGGGCCGAGGGGATCTGGGAGCGCTGCGGGGTGCTCGGGGTGCGCCGCTCGGCCGCCTTCCTCAACTGGCGCTACTTCGC
>DATKFK010000362.1:0-11135 GCA_035544375.1 Thermoanaerobaculia bacterium | reverse complement strand
AGACGACCGCCACCGGCCCGCCGGCCGCGAGCTCGAAGCGGGTGCGCAGGACCTCGTGGCGCCGCACCACCTCGGCGAGCGCCGCGGCCAGCGCCGCCGTGCCGCGCGGCGGCAGCGGCCCGCGCAGGCGCAGGGCGAATGGGATGTTGTACAGCGGCGAGCCCGGCAGCAGGCGGTCCGCCAGCCAGACCCGCTCCTGGGCCAGAGAGAGGGGCAGGCAGTTGCCCTGGCGCTCGGCCGGAGCCAGAAGAGGCGTGGCCATGCACGTCAGCTCGCGTCACCGTCGGCCGCGCGCGCGGCGAGAAAGCCGGAGAAATCGGTGGCGATGACGCGGGTGCCACGCACGCGGTCGTACAGCGAGGCGTCGAGGTTGCGGACCACCGCCAGCCGTTGCAGCCACCGATCGCGGCCGTCGAAATAGGCCTTGAAGCTCGAGCGCGCGTGGACAGCGCGGCGATTGTCGATCACCAGCAGGCTGCCGGGCTCGATCGTCACCTCGCGCTTGACGTCGTTGACCAGCTCGCGGACCACCTCCAGGGCGCGGCGCGCCGCCGGCGTCTGGCCGGCCATCAGGTCGAGGTCGTAGCGCAGGTAGGGATCGAGACGGTCGCCGTAGAGCACCGAGACCAGCGGGCCGGCCCCGCGCTGCTGCCCGGTGTTGCCGAAGGAGTAGTCGACGCCGGTGCGGAAGAGGTTGGAAAACAGCGCGTCCTTGTCGGCGGGCGCCAGCAGATGGAAGAAGCGGCGCACGCTGGCGAAGATCGTCCGCGCCTCGCGCTCCGGATCCTGGCGCAGGCCATAGAGCAGGACGTAGTCCGGCATGAAGGGATGGAAGGCGATCTCGGTATGGAAGTCGAGCAGGATCGAGGAGCTCTCCGACGACAGCTTGTCGGCGTTGACCGCGGTCGGAAAGACGTCCTGAAAGATGCTGCCCTGCTTCTCCTGCAGGTACCCGACCGGCTCGCCGAGCGCCGCCGCCGTCGCGCACAGCCACAGCTCGCTCGCGTGCGTCGCCTTGCGCACCCGCTCGCCCGAGCGCGAGGGCGTCGGCGGGATCTCCGGGTCCGGCGGGAAGCCGCGCAGCAGCAGGGCGCCGTCGATGTTGCCGCGGTGGGCGAACTCGACCAGCGCGCGCCGCAACCGCTGCGGCAGCTCGTGGAAGGCGAGCTTGGCCTCGAAGGCGAAGGCCTCGAACTCGGCATGGGGATCGACCGTCACCGCGGCCAGCAGGTGGCGGGCCCGCCCGCGGGCCTCCTCGTCGAGGTCGATCACCGTGCCGGGCGCCGGCCGCCCGGCCTGCGCGAGACCATGGGCGACCAGCTCGTGGGCGGTCTGCTCGCGGGCCGGGAAGCCTGGCGACGCCGCGGCGCGCCGGCCGGACAGCCAGGAGAGCAGGCCGGCCAGCAGCGCGCGATTGTCGTTGTAGGAAATGAAGGGCTCGGCGAAGAGATCGGAATCGCCGGCCGCCACCACCCGCCCGCGGCCGATCTCGGCCGCGGCGAGAAGCGGCGCGCCGTCCCCGGCGGTGACGATCGCGGCGGCGCGGCGGTCGAGCAGCGCGAGCGTGCAGCCGGCGCCGTAGGAGATCTTGCGCACCAGCTCGGTCGCGGGGTGGCGGACGATGCCGGCGGTCTCGAACACCGGCAGCCGGAGCGGCCCGCGCACTCCCTCGGCGGGCACCGTCGCGACGTCATGATTGAAGCGCAGGCCGAAGGGGCGCAGCAGCGCGTTGACGTTCGATCCCCAGGAATCGATCTCGAACTCGCCCAGCACCAGCAGGCCGAGGCCGTCCTCGACCGCGGCCTGGATGGCGGCGATCTCGGCATCCGCGAAGATCGCCTCGCCGCCCACGCCCAGGTGCTGGTGGCCGGAGAGGCAGCAGTGATTGATCAATAAAAGGTCGGCGTCCGCCAGCCGCTCGCGGGTGAGCGGTCCCGCGGTGAGGCGCTCGACGGTGCCGCCGAAAAGCGCTCGCACCAGCTCCGCCAGGTGAGCGTACGAGTAGTAGCGCGGCGCCTCGTTGGTGCGCCGGCTGAGCTGCAGCGCGCAGGCTGGATCGATCGTCCAGGTCTGATTGTGGCTCTCGTCGTAGAGGAGTCGCATTTGCGTGAGGACATGCGCGCAAGGCCAGACGAGACCGTGCTGGCGATCGACCCGGCCACCGGCGGCAGCTGCGCTTCAATTGGCGACGTGCTTGGCGGCATGGGAAGCGGGACAGGCCTACTCGGCGCGTAGCGAGATGGTGGGATCGACGCGGGTCGCGCGCCGGGCCGGCGCATAGATCGAGACCAGCGCCACCAGCGCGAGCAGCAGCGGGGTGGCGAGAAACGCCACCGGGTCCGTCGGGCTGGTGCCGATCAGCAGGCTGCCGGCCAGCCGGCTGCTCCCGAGCGCCAGGGCGAGGCCGGCGGCCAGGCCGAGCCCGACCTGCCACATGCCCTGTGCCACCACCATGCCGAGCACCTTGCCGCGTTGCGCTCCGAGCGCCATGCGGATGCCGATGTCACGGGCGCGCTGCGCCACCGAGAACGCCATCACGCCGTAGATCCCGATCGCCGACAGCAGCAGCGCCAGGGCTCCGAACAGCACCAGCAGCGAGGCGCCGAGGCGCGGCGCCCAGAGCGAGGTGTCGAGCTGTTCGGCCAGCGTGCCGGCGCCCACCAGCGGCATGCCCGGAGCGAGCTCACGCACCTGCCGCTCGACGCTGGGCAGCACCGCCGCGGGGTCGCCGGCCGCCCGCGCCAGCAGGGTCACGGAGGCGGAGTACTGCTGCGCCAGCGACAGGTAGACGTAGGGCTGCGGATCCTCCGAGAGGGAGTTGTACTTGGCGTCGCGCGCCACGCCAACCACCTCGACGGGGGGACTGCCATGGAAGTGGAAGTGCTGTCCCACCGGCTGCTGGCGGGGCCAGAACTTCTCCGCCAGCGTGCGGTTGACGACCGCCACCAGCGGCGCGCCCTTGCGGTCGGCGTCGGTGAAGCCGCGGCCGGCGAAGAGCGGCAGGCCGGTGGTGCGGAAGAGCCCGGGATCGACCGCGTCGACCTGCACCAGCAGGCCGCTTTCGGGGTTTTCGCGCCCCTCGACGAAAATTGAGAGGGTGAGCGAAGGCTGCAGCGGTCCGGCCTCGGCGAGGGAGACCGCCTCGACGCCGGGCAGCGTCGCGACGCGCTCGCGGATCGCCCGGTAGAGCTCCCGGCCGTGCTCCTTGTCCAGGCCGTAGAGACCGACGTCGAAGGAGAACGAGAGCAGGCGGCGGGCGTCGTAGCCGGGGTCGATGCGCCGTGCGGCTTCGAGGCTGCGCAGGAACAGGCCGGCGGCGATGAGCGCCACCAGCGACAGCGCCACCTCGGCAACCACCAGCGCGCCGCGCAGTCCCAGTCCGTGCCGCGCCGGCGGCGGGGAGGCGGCCTGGGTCTTGAGCGCGGTCACCAGCTGCGGGCGCGTGGTCTGCAGCGCCGGCGCCAGGCCGAAGAGCAGGCCGGTCGCGACCGTCACCGCGAGCGCGAAGGCGAGCACCCGCCCGTCGATGCCGAGATCGAGGGCCACCGGGGTGGGGAGAGTCGGCAAGAAGGCGGCGATGGCATGGTGCGCCCAGGCGACCAGCACCATGCTGACCGCGCCGCCCAGCAGCGCCAGCACCAGGCTCTCGGTGAGCAGCTGGCGCACCAGCCGGCCGCGCCGCGCTCCCTGCGCCAGACGCACCGCGATCTCGCGCTGGCGCGCCATGCCGCGCGCCAGCAGCAGGTTGGCGACGTTGGCGCAGGCGATCAGCAGCACCAGGGCGACGACGCCCAGCAGCACGAGCGAGGCTTCCGTCAGCCCGGCGCGCTGCCCGGGGGGCAGGGTGGCCTGGGACAGCGGCACCAGATCGACGGTGCGGCCCTTGTTTTCCTTGGGATACTCCTGCTCGAGCTGGTGGGCGAGGGCGCTCGTCTCGGCACGGGCCGCGGCGACGGTGACCCCCGGGCGGAGGCGGCCGATAGCGGTGATGAACAGGCCGCGCCGCGTCTCGTACCAGTTGATCGCCGGATCGGGCGTGATCTGCTTGTTCATCGTCATCGGCACCCAGAGCGCGGGCTGCACGCCGAGGTCGCCGCCGTAGAAGCCCGCCGGCGCCACGCCGACGACGGTGTAGGCGTGGCCGTTGATGGTGATGGTGCGGCCGACGGCCGCGGGATTGGCCCCGAGCTGCTGGCGCCAGAAGTGATCCGATGCCACCGCCACCGGGTGCGCCCCCAGCTTCGTTCCTTCCTCGGCGGTGAAGGTGCGGCCTCGGGCAGCCCGCACCCCCAGCAGGTCGAAGTAATTGTCCGACACCAGCTGCGCCGGCAGGAGCGAAGCGTCGCCGCCGGTCGCGACGCTGATCTGCACCGAGTCGTAGCCGAGGATGCCGCTGAACGAGCGCGCCAGCCGGCGGTAGTCCTTCCAGTTGAGGTGCGAGAGCATCGGCACCAGCGCTCCCGGGTTGCGGGCATCCAGGGTGTAGAGCTTCACCAGGCGGCCGGGGTCGGCGACCGGCAGCGAGCGCAGCAGCAGGACGTTGACCAGGCTGAAGATGGTGGTGTTGGCGCCGATGCCGAGCCCCAGCGACAGCGCCGCCACCAGGGTGAATCCGGGCCGCTTGACGAGCATCCGGATCGCGTAACGCAAGTCGGCGAGCAGATTTTCCATGGTCGTCTCCCTTGTGGCGCGTCTCCCCTGGCGCTCGGCCGGCCAGGACCTTGGTCACGTATCTTAGTGCGTCCCCATCCAGAGCTCGAATGCGCATCCTGGTGCAGGGCAGCGCGCCGCTCCGACGGCGCGAGAGGGGGCAGGGGCAGGACGAGAGCGTGTAACGCCACCGCGGCTCCCTCCGCCTAATCGAGCCAGTCTGTCGCAGCGGCCGTGGGATCGCCGGCGGATCGCAGGTCCGATCGCCCCCGGCCGCCGATGGCCGGCGCCACGGATGGCGCCGGCGCACCACCGAGCAAGAAAAAAAGAGGAGAGCCATGAACCGCAAGATATTTTCCATCGCGCTGCTCGCCTTCGTGGCGCTGGCGCGCATGGGTTCGGCGCTGGCGCAGTGCGCCATCCAGGAAACTCCGGCGGCGACCCTGTTGCTGCCTTATTTCGAGGTGGACCTGAGCACCGGCTACGGCAAGAACACCCAGGTCACCGTCGGCAATGCGTTCTACAACCCCGTGCTGGTCGAGGCGGTGGTGTGGAGCGACCTGGGCGTGCCGATCTTCAGCTTCGACATCTACCTGAACGGCTACCAGGACGTGCAGCTCGACCTGCGCACCATCCTCGAGTACGGCACCCTTCCCCAGACCGCGCCGCCGGCAGGCTCCTATCCCTCGTGCCAGGGGTTCTTGCCCCCGGCGCAGATCTCGTGGTCCAACCTGGCCATTTACCAGGCGGCGCTGACCGGCCAGCAGGCACAGCCCGGCCCCGGTCCTGGCTACTTCTGCGCCGGCCGCAACCTGGGCGACACCATCGCCCGCGGCTACGTGACGTTCGACACCGCCAACAGCTGCACCCTCAGGGTTCCTTCCGACGTTGGTTTCTTCGCCGCCGGCGGCCAGGGCGATTACTCGAACAACAACACGCTGTACGGTGACTTCGCGTACGTCAACAGCAGCACCAGCCAGGCCGAGGGGCACCCGCTCGTGCACATGGTGGCGGACGCGAGCGCGACACAGCTCTCGGTCTCCGGCTACTACACTTTCTACGGCAAGTTCGACAGCTGGACCGCGGTCGACAACCGCGAGCCGCTCGCCACCGAGTTCGCCGCGCGCTACGTGCCCGCCGGCACCGACCTCATCGTCTGGCGCGACTCGAAGGTGAACCAGGGCTGGTTCAACTGCAACTCGCTGCCGACCTGGTACCCGCTCGGCCAGGAGGGCCTGTGGGACATGGCCGACAGCGGCACCTACTCCTCGCTCAACAACCTCAAGCCGTTCGGGGCGGTGGCGCAGCGAGTCCACGTCGGCGGCTCCTCCCTGCCCGTGCCCTACAGCTCGGGCTGGCTGTACATGGACCTCAACACCTATGTCGCGGCGGCCGGGAACAACCCGCCGGTGGACGACTCCGTGTCGCAGGCGTGGGTGTTGACCTCCTCGACCCTCAACGGCGACGCCACCATCGGCAATCCGGCGATCCGTTACGACAGCGCCTGCCGCCCGCGGCACTACGGGCCGTAGGATCGCTTGCAGTCATAAGCAGTCAGTGGCAGTCAGTAGCAGTCAGTCGACCAAGCACTCCCTTGTGCGCCGCGGCCGGCGAAACCGGCCGCGGCGTTTTTCCATTCACACGGTGAGATCGAACGTCAGAGGAGAGTGCAGAGGCGCTGCAGAGGCGGCGCTCGCGGTGCCGCCGGTCGCGCGTTGGCGACGCCGCCTCCTGGCCGGTCAGCGCGGATCCCGGGCCCTCAACCAGGCGAGATCGCGGCTCATCGTCACGTCGAGCGCGTCAACCGCGGCCAGCTCGGCGGCGCGCTGCCGCTCGCGGGTGCGGGCGCCGCGGTAGGTGGCGGCGAGGAGGTCGCCGAGGTCGCCGGCGGCGAGGCGCAGGCGGGTGCGGGCGGTCGAGCGGCCGGCGAGCTCGAAGCCGGCTGCGAGCGCGGCGAGCGCGGGTTGCAGGCGGTCGCGCAGCCGCCCCTCGCCCAGAACGGCGGCGCGCAGCTCGACGAGGTCGTCGGGGGCGGGGACGGCGAGCAGGAGGAAGCCCGGGGCGGTGGGCGAGGCGCCGGCCGCGGCGGTGGCTGCCGCACGGGCTGCTGCCGAGCCGGCCGCGGCGGCGGCCGAGCGGGCTGCTGCCGGGTCGGCTGCGGCGGCGGCCGAGCGGGCTGCCGACGGCCCGGCGAGCACGCGGCGCAGCTCGTTAGGATTGAGGCGCGAGGTCAACGACAGCGCCAGCCGGAACGAGCCGGCGGGGTAGGGAAGGGCGCGGTCGGCGTTGGCGACGATCCAGGTCGCGCCGGGGTGGCGGCGTGCGGCGAGGTCGACGGCTGGCGCCGAGATGTCGAGGCCGTGGGCCTCGATCTCCCGCTTGCGCGCCAGGGAGCCGAGGTAGAAACCCTCACCGCAGCCGAGGTCGAGGACGGCGGCGCGCGGCGGCAGGCGAAGGGCGTCGAAGGCGGCGAGGAGGTGGGGGATGAGCCAGTCGCCGAGGCCGCGGTCGAAGAGCCGGCGGCGGGCCGCCAGCGCGGCGGCCGAGTCGCCCGGCCGGCGCGAGCGCCGCTCCTGCGGTTGCAGCAGGTTGCAATAGCCGCTGCGGGCAAGGTCGAAGCGATGGCCGCGCGGGCAGGCGAGGGCGCGCCCGTTCCGGGCAAGCGGGGCGCCGCAGCCGCGGACCGGACAGAGGAGGGTGACCGCGCTCAAGCCCGCTCAACCCGGGCTGACCGCGTGGCCCGCGCGCAGGAAGATCGGCCAGCGCACCGGGCGCGGCTGGGACGGGTCGCCCCAGGCGGCGGTGAGCTCGTCCTGCAGCATCTTGATCGGATCGCGGCCGGTCGCCCGGCGGTAGCGCTGGCAGGCCGACCAGGTCGCGACGTAGCGCAGCAGCCGGTCCAGGTCCCACCGCGCCTCGTTCTCGAGCCGCGGCGTGGGCACCTCCGCGAACGGGAAGGGCAGGGTGCGGTACTCCTCGTCCACCCAGCGGCGCTCGGGCGGCCAGTACGGCCCGACGATCTCCCTCGCCAGGCGGTCGAGCACCCGGTCGAAGGCCGGGTCGACGCGGGCGAGGTTGTAGGTGTAGACGGCGACCGCTCCCCCCGGCGCGAGCACCCGCAGCGCCTCGGCGTAGAAACGGTCGAAGTCGAACCAGTGGACGGCCTGGGCGGCGCTGACGAGGTCGGCGGTGCCGCTCGCGACGCCGGTCGCCTCGGCGCGCGCCACCCGGTACTCGATGCGGGGGTGCCGCGGGGCCATGGCGAGCTGCTCGCTGCTGGCGTCGATTGCCACCACGCGGTCGAAGCGCTCGGCGAGCCCGATCGCCGCCTGGCCGCTGCCGGTGGCGCAGTCGAGGGCCAGCGCGCGGCGCCGCGGCAGCGAGGCCAGCAGCTCGAAGAGCGCCGGCGGATAGCCGGGGCGGTAGGCGGCATAGTCGCCCGCGTGCCCGGAGAAGTGGTCCTTCCAGCCGGGATCGCTGGGCTCGACGGGGGCCATGGGGACGATCATCTCACCCGACGCGTGCGATGTGGCCGCGGAAGCGGTAGGCGATGCGGGCGAGGTTCAGGATGGCGACGACGCCGAGGCCGAGGGACACCCCCCACCAGAGGCCGCGCGGGCCGAGGCCGCCGCGGAACGCGAGCAGGCAGCCGATGGGCAGGCCGAGCAGGCTGTAGCCGACGAGGGCATTCGCTGCCGGCAGGGCGGTGTCGGCGGTGCCGCGAAGGATGCCGGCGCTGACCACCTGGATGCCGTCGAAGACCTGGAAGACCGCGGCGATCGGCAACAGCCGCGCGGCAGCGGCGATCACCGCCGGATCGGGGCTGAACAACGCCGCGAGCTGGCGGGGCGCCAGGGCGAAGGCCGCAGAGAACAGGCTCATCACGCCGGCGCCCACGCCCAGGCAGACCGCGGTCGTGAGCCGGGCCGCCGGCAGGTCGCCGCGGCCGATGGCATTGCCGACCCGCGTCGTGGCGGCGCCGGCGACGCCGACGGGGACCATGTACGAGAGGGCGCTCAGCATGATGGCCACCTGGTGGCCGGCGATCGCCGCGGTGCCGAAGCGACCCATGAGGAGCGCCACCACCACGAACATCGACAGCTCGAACGACATGTGCAGCCCGATGGGCAGGCCGATCCGCAGCATGCGGACCAGGCCCTGCCAGGCGGCGGCGCCCCGCCAGGTGGCGGCGAAGGCTCGCCAGCCGGAAGCAGCGTCCACCTTGCCGCGCAACGGCCGCCGCGCCGCCAGCAGCATCAGGAGGAACATCATCCAGCGCGCCGCCGCGGTGGCGCAGGCCGAGCCCGGCGCGCCGAGGCGCGGGCAGCCCCAATGGCCGAAGATCAGGGCGTAGTTGGTGAGCGCGTTGACCAGGTTGGCGGCGGCGATGGCGTACAGCGTCGGCCGCACGATGCTCATCGCCTGCAGCGTCTGGCGCAGCACGTGGAAGAGCAGGAACGGCAGGTTGCCGAGGATCAACCAGCGGATGTAGGTCGTCGCGCCAGCGGCGACGCCGGGCGGCTCGCCGAGCGCCCGCAGCAGCGGTCCGACGTCGATCATCAGCAGCGACAGCGGCACGGCGAGGGCCGCCGCCAGGATCAGGCCCCGCCGCAGGTGCGTGCCGACCGCCCGGCGGTCGCCGGCGCCGAAGGCCTGCGAGACCAGCGGGTCGAGCGCCGACAGCGTGCCGGCGCCGAAGATCAGCAGCGTGAGGCTGATGACGTGCGCGATCGCCCCGGCGGCGAGGGCCTCCGCCGAGAAGCGGCCGAGCATCGCGGTGTCGACGGTGCTCATCAGCATGATCCCGAGCTGCACCGCGATCACCGGCAGCGCCAGGCGGGTGGCGGCCCGCAGCTCGGCGCCGGCGGCGCCGCGCCGGCCGCTGCCGGTGGGCAGGGGCTCCGCCGCGTCCGCGGCCACCGCGGCCAGCCGGGTTTGAGTGCCTGTCGTCGTCATCATCGGGCTCGAGCGATCGGGTTCAAATGGTGTCGATGGGGCGCCGCGCCGCGCTGGCGCCAACGGTACTATAGGCGGCGCCGTGTCCCACTCAGGAAACCGGCGGCACCGCCGCTCCGAGCCGCCGCCGCCTCGCTCCGAGCCGCTGCCGCCGCGAGCAGCGTCCGCGGCAGAGCCCACTCTTGCCGCGCTGGTGCGCCAGCTGGCGCCCGGGACGTCCTGGGAGCAGGCGCGGGCCCTCTGCCGCGCCGGCAAGGTGTGGGTGGACGGCCGGCTGGCGACCGATCCGGCGTGGCGCCCGGACGCCGGCAGCCGCGTCGAGGTGCCGGCCGCGGGGGCGGCTCCGGCCGGACCGGCGGCCGGACCGGCGACTACAGCACGGACGCCGGGAGCGCGAGGGCGGGCGAGCGAGGCCGACGCGGACGGCGCCGGCGACGGCGAGAGCGGCCTCGTGGTGCATGCGGACGCCGACGTGGTGGTGGTGCGCAAGCCGCCGGGGGTGCTGAGCGTGCCCTTCGACCGCGGCGACCGCGACACCCTGCTGGCGCTGACCCGCGTCGCGCTGCGCCGGCTGGAAGGCCGCCGGCTGGAAGGCCGCGGCGGCGGCGGCGCCCGCCATGGCGGGAAGGCAGCGGCCCCGGCCGCCTTCAACCCGACGCTGCGCGCCGTCCAGCGCCTCGACAAGGACACCTCGGGTCTGCTGGTCTTCGCGCGCAACGTCGCCGCCCAGCGCGCGCTGCAAGAGCAGCTGGCGCGCGGCGAGGTGGCGCGGCGTTACGAGGCGCTGGTGCACGGCGCGGCGGTCGACGCCGTCTACGACAGCTGGCTGGTGGCGGACCGCGGCGACGGCCTGCGCGGCTCGTCGAGGCCCCGGCCGGCCGGCCGGGAGGAGGGCGGCGGTGCCGGCCGCAACGCGGTGACCGTGGTGCGGGTGCTCGAGGCGTTGCGCGGCGCGACCCTGGTCGCCTGCGAGCTCGAGACGGGCCGCCAGCACCAGATCCGCATCCACCTCGCCGAGGCCGGCCACCCGCTGGTCGGCGAGACCGTCTACGTCCGCGACTATGCCGGGCGGCGGATTCCCGCGCCGCGGCCGATGCTGCACGCCGCGGCGCTGGGATTCCGGCATCCGCGCGACGGACGGCCGCTGCGCTTCGAGGCGCCGCCGCCGGCCGACTTCGCCGAGATCCTGCGGCGCCTGAGGCGGCATCGCGAAACCCCGCGCCGCCCCAGGCGGTATTGAGACCTGACCCTGTCGCGGGCCGGACGTCGAGTCGAGACGATACGGTTGGCCGAAGCGAACGGGGGCGGAAGGGTGGCCGGGGACGCCGACCGGCGCCGACGACCGGGGGACCATCGAATGGGCCAGATGATGCAGGACCTTCGCTACTCGCTGCGCCTGCTGGCGCGGAGCCCGGCCTTCACCGCGGTGGCGGTGCTGACGCTCGCCCTGGGGATCGGCGCCAACGCCGCCATCTTCAGCGTCGTCAATTCCGTGCTGCTCGAGCCGCTTCCCTACCGCGCGCCCGAGC
>DATKFK010000361.1:0-6556 GCA_035544375.1 Thermoanaerobaculia bacterium | reverse complement strand
GCCTGCTCCCGGTCGGGGACGCCCAGCTCAACTACACCGCCAGCCAGCTGGTGCTGGGCCGCGCCGCGGAGCTGGCCGGCGACGTGCCGCTGGCCTATTCGGCCTACCGCGCCATCGCCACCCGCAGCGCCAAGGCCTTCGAACGCACCGGCGACCTCCACGCCCGCGCGCTCCGCATCGTCGGGGAGCGGCTGCAGCAGTCCCTGCGCGCCGACCGGGCCGCGCATCCGGACAGCCTGGCGGAGGCGGAGCGCGACCTGGTTCTGCTCAGGGCCTGGGGACCGGGGGAGCTGCCGACCCTCGAAGGGGCGCGAGGGCTGGCGGTGGCGCGCGGCGATGCCAAGGCGGAGCTCGAGGCGGTCAAGGGGCTGTCGGCCCGGCAGCCGGACGATCGCGCGCTGCTCGAACGCCGCGCCGACCTCGAGATGGCGGTGGGCGATCCCGGGACGGGATTGAAGCTCGTCCAGGGCATGGCCGACCGCCGGCCCGGCGATCCCCAGCTGCAGGAGAAGCTGCGCGTCGCCAAGTTCCACTGGCGCCTGTCGCTGCTCCCGGCGGACGTGCGCGCCCTGGCGGAGAAGCCGGAGCTCAGCCGTGCCGACCTGACGATGCTCCTGTACTGGCTGGTGCCCCAGGTCCGCTATGCCAAGGCAACGGCCGGGCGGATCGCCACCGACATCCTCGACCATCCGCATCGCGAGGAGATCGCGCACGTCGTCAACCTCGGGCTGATGGACGTCGACGCCAACCTGCACCGGTTCGCGCCGGAGGCGACGGTGCGGCGTGGCGCGGCGCTGCGCAGCCTGGGCCGGCTGCTGACCGGCTTCGGCAAGCCGGCAGCATGTGCCGAGGAGGCGGGCGGGGCGGCGGCCCAGCCCTGCGACCTCGCCTCCCGGTGCGGTCTGACCGAGGGCGACGAGGGCGACGGCGGCGAGGGTGCCTGCCGCGCGGCGGAGCCGCTGTCGGGCGCCGACGCCATCGAATGGATCCGCCGCAGCCTGGCGCTGCTCGGCGGCGCGTGAGGGGGCCGCGGCCATGCCGATGCCGCGGATGAGCTTCACCATCCCCAACCTGCTGTCGCTGCTGCGCATGGCGCTGGTGCCGCCGCTCATCATCACGCTGATCAACGGCCACGTGAAGCGGGCGCTGCTGGTGGTGCTGCTGGCAGGGATCTCGGACGTCCTGGACGGGTTCATCGCCCGCTTCTGGAACCAGCAGTCGCTGCTCGGCACCTATCTCGATCCGCTGGCCGACAAGCTGCTGGTCACCGCCGCCTACATCATCCTGGCCCTGCCGGGCCTGCGCCACGGCGCGTTCCAGATCCCGTCGTGGGTGACCGTGCTGGTGATCGCCCGCGACGTGTTGCTGGTGGTGGTTGCCCTGGGCCTCTACCTGACCGCGGGGGTGCGGAGCTTCCCGCCGTCGGTGCTGAGCAAGATCACCACCGTCTTCCAGGTCGCGGCGGTGGTGATCGTGCTCCTGACCGGCATCTGGCCGGGGCTCGACACCACCGCCCTGGTCCTGGTCTACGCCGTCGCCTTCCTGACGCTGGCCTCGGGCCTCGACTACGTCTGGCGGGCCAACCGCCTCTTCGACCGGCACCCGCCGGCGCCGCCCGCAGGCAGCCCGACCGCCGCCGCTTGAGCCGCGCCGTTCCCGGCCTGGCCGTGGCGGCAGCTGGGCGCCGGGCACCGCGGCAGCCGCCGCCGTTCCGGGGGCGCCGCCTTCTGGTAGCATGGCGGGAGACGCGAGCGCGATGGCAGACTTCGTCCACCTCCACCTCCACAGCCAGTACAGCCTGCTGGACGGGGCCAACCGCCTCGACGAGGTCATCGGCGCCGCGGCCGCGGCCGGCATGCCGGCGATGGCGCTTACCGACCATGGCAACATGTTCGGCGCCATCCAGTTCTACAACCAGGCGCGCAAGGCGGGGGTCAAGCCGATCCTCGGCATCGAGGCCTATGTCGCCCAGGGCAGCCGCCTCGATCGCACCCCGGGCAAGGGGGGCAGCAACCACCTGGTGCTGCTCGCCGCCAGCGAGGCCGGCTACCGCAACCTCATCAAGCTGACCTCGAAGGCGTACCTCGAAGGCTTCTACTACAAGCCGCGGGTCGACAAGGAGCTGCTGCGCCAGCACAGCGAGGGGATCATCGCGCTGTCGGCGTGCCTCAAGGGGGAGATCAACGAGCGCATCGTCGCCCGCCAGGAGAAAGAGGCCGAGGCAACGGCGCGCGAGTATGGCGAGATCTTCGGGGAAGGCAACTTCTTTCTCGAGATGCAGGACCACGGCATCCCCGAGCAGCGCCTCGCCAACGAGGTGCTCCGGCGCATCGCGCGGCGCACCGGCCAGCCGCTGGTGGTGACCAACGACTGCCACTACCTGCGCAAGGACGACGCCTTCGCCCACGACGTGCTGCTGTGCATCGGCACCCAGCGCAACCTCTCCGACACCGACCGCCTGCGCTACGCCTCGGAGCACTTCTACCTCAAGTCCGCCGAGGAGATGCACCGCCTCTTCCCCGACGACCACGCGGCGCTCGAAAACACCGTGGCGATCGCCGAGCGCTGCAACGTCGTCATCCCCACCGGCACCTTCCACCTGCCGGAGTTTCCGGTGCCCGCGGGCTACACCCTGCAGTCCTACTTCGCCGAGGTGGCGCGGGCGGGCCTCGACCAGCGCCTGGCCGAGATCCGCCGGCGGCGCGCCCAGGGAACGGCGGTCAAGGCGGCCGACGAGCAGTATGCCCAGCGTCTCGAGTACGAGATCAAGGTCATCGAGGCCATGGGCTTCGCCGGCTACTTCCTGGTGGTCTGGGACTTCATCCGCTATGCCCGCGAGCAAGGCATCCCGGTGGGTCCGGGGCGCGGCTCCGCGGCGGGCTCGGTGGTGTCCTATGCCCTGCGCATCACCGACATCGACCCGCTGCAGTACGACCTGCTGTTCGAGCGCTTCCTGAACCCCGAGCGCATCAGCATGCCGGACATCGACATCGACTTCTGCATGCGGCGGCGCGGCGAGGTGATCCACTACGTCGGCGAGAAGTACGGCCGCGACCGGGTGGCCCAGATCATCACCTTCGGGACCCTGGCCGCCAAGGCGTTGATCCGCGACGTCGGGCGGGTGATGGGCATTCCCTACGCCAAGGTCGACCGCATCGCCAAGCTGGTTCCCGACATGACGAAGTCGCTCGCCGAGGCGGCGCGCGAGGTCGACGCGCTGGCCGCCGAGGTGGCGAACGATCCCGAGGTCAAGAAGATCGTCGAGGTCGGCAGCCGGCTCGAGGGGCTCACCCGGCACGCCTCGGTGCACGCCGCCGGCGTGGTGATCACGCCGCGCCGGCTCGACGAGCTGGTGCCGCTGTACAAGGTGACCAAGGGTGACGACGAGCAGATCATGACCCAGTGGGACATGAACGTCGTCGAGAGCCTCGGCCTGCTCAAGATGGACTTCCTTGGGCTGCGCACGCTGACGGTCATCGACGACGCGGTCAAGATCCTGCGCCACCAGGGCGTCGAGCTGGACCTCGACGAGGTGCCGCTCGACGACGCCGAGGTCTACCGGCTCTTCTGCGAGGGCCGCACCAGCGGCATCTTCCAGTTCGAGTCGCGCGGCATGACCGACCTGCTGCGCCGGGCCCGGCCGTCGAAGTTCGAGGACCTGGCGGCGTTCAACGCCCTCTACCGTCCCGGCGCGCTGTCGGTGGGGATGGTCGAGGAGTACATCCAGCGCAAGCTCGGCAAGAAGAAGGTCAAGTACCTGCTGCCCGAGATCAAGGACATCCTCGAGGAGACCTACGGCGTCATCACCTACCAGGAGCAGGTGATGCTGATCGCGGTGGCGGTGGCGGGCTTCACCATGGCCGAGGCCGACGTGCTGCGCAAGGCCATGGGCAAGAAGAAGGCCGAGGTGATGGCGCAGCAGGAGCAGAAGTTCATCGACGGGGCGGTGGCCCGCCAGGTGCCCCGCGCCAAGGCCCAGGAGCTGTGGGACCAGATCGAGCCGTTCGCCGGCTACGGCTTCAACAAGAGCCACAGCGTCGCCTACGCGATGCTGGCCTACAAGACCGCGTATCTCAAGGCCCATTACCCGGTGGCGTTCATGGCGGCGATGCTCAACTCCGAGCTGTCGTCGTCGGATGCCATCGCCAAGTACCTGGTCGAGTGCCGCGCCAACATGGGCATCCAGGTGCTGCCGCCCGACATCAACGAGAGCGACTACTTCTTCACCGTGGCGCCGGTCACCCCCGAGGCGCGGAAGGCGATCCGCTTCGGCCTGGGCGCCATCAAGGGAGTGGGGGAGGGGGCGATCGAGTCGGTGCTCGCGGCGCGGCGGCGGGTGGGCAGCTTTCGCAGCCTTGCCCACCTGGTGAGCGAGATCGACCTGCGTCTCGCCAATCACAAGGTGCTCGAGTGCCTGATCAAGGCCGGCGCCTTCGACAGCCTGGGGGTGCACCGCGCGGCGCTCGCCGGCGTGCTCGACGACGTTCTCGAGTACGGCCAGCGGCGGCGGCGCGAGCGCGAGGAGGGGCAAACCAACCTGTTCGGGCTGGCCGTGCTGGTCGGGAACGGCCAGGGCGCCGTCGGCGGCGTGGGCGGCGCGGGCGGGCCCGGAGCAACGAGCACCGCGGCAGGCGGCTTCGAGCGCGAGCCCTGGCCCGATCCCGCGGCGCCGGTGTGGAGCGAGCGCGAGCGCCTGCGGTACGAGAAGGAGGCGCTCGGCCTCTACCTGACCGGCAACCCGCTGTCGGAGTTCCAGGAGGCGCTGTCGCGGCTCACCACCCACTCGACCGCCGGCCTGAAGGAAGGAGCGGAGGGCACGGTGACGGTGGGCGGGGTGGTGAGCGGCTTCACCCGGGTGAAGATCAAGAGCGGCCCCAACGCCGGCCGCTTCATGGGCCGCTTCGTGCTCGAGGATCTGGAGGGGAGCCTGCCGGTCACCCTGTTCGCCAACCAGTTGCAGCAGTTCGGCGGCGTGGTGGCGGACGAGGCGGTGGTGCTGGTCAAGGGCCAGCTGCGCGACCGCGGCGGCCGCGCAAGCCAGGCGGGGCAGGGCGGCCAATCTGGCCAATCCCCGGCTTCCGGCGGTGCCGGCGGCGCCGGCGGCCAGGGCGGCGGCGACGTCGAGCTGACCGTCGAGGAGATCATCCCCCTGGACCGCTGGCGCGAGCGGCCGCCGGCCGGCATCGATCTGGTCGTCGCCCCCAACATGCCGGCCCCCGACCTGCGGCGCTTGCGCGACCTTCTCTACGAGCACCCTGGTCCGGTGCCGGTCTCGCTGTCGCTGCGGGACGCCGAGCGAACTGTGCGCATCACCACCGGCGACAAGTGCAAGGTCGACTTCGGCCCCGAGCTCGCCGCGGCGATCGAGGCCATCCTCGGCCCGGGCTGCGTCCGCAAGCGGCCCGAGCAGGCGGCCTGACCCCCGCTCCGGGGGTAGAGGCGCGCGCGCCGCGCCACGCCGAGAGAGCGCAATGACCGCGATGGGCACGCCGGCAGGGAGGGAGATGGCCGCCGCCTCAAGAACTGCCGCCGGAAGAACTACCAACGGTAGCCGTCCTGCCGGCGGCATTGGCATCGGCGGGGCCGTCGCCGGAGCTGCCGCCCCGCCCGCGGCGCCCGGGCGCCTCCGGCAGGACCTTGCGGCGCGGGTGGCCGAGGTCGCCCGGCTGGCGACCGAGATGGGGGTCGAGGCCTGGCTGGTAGGCGGCACGGTGCGCGACCTGCTGCTGGGGCGCGGCAGTCCGGACCTCGACTTCGTGGTGGTCGGCGACGGCCTTGGGCTGGCGGCTGCGGTGCAGCGGGAGCTGGGAGGGCGTTTGCTCAGCCACCCCGAGTTCCTGACCGCGGACGTGATCGACGCGGCGGGCATTCACCTGGATATCGCCACGGCGCGGCAGGAGTCCTATCCAGCGGTCGCCGCGCTCCCGGAGGTGCGGCCGGCGGTTGCCATCGCCGACGATCTTTGGCGGCGCGACTTCGCGGTCAACGCCATCGCGCTGCGGCTGACGCCGGACGGCCGCGCCGGCGCGCGCGGTGGTCGCGGGGTTTTCGATCCCGCAGTTCCGCTCGACGCCGCGGCCGTGGACGGCCTGGCTGCCGCCGCCGGTCTGGCCGACCCTGCCGGCGGGTTGCGTGACCTGGCGGCAGCGGAGCTGCGGGTGTTGCACCAGGGCTCCTTCCTCGACGATCCGACGCGGGTGATGCGCGGGGTGCGGTTCGAGGCGCGGCTGGGCTTCCGGATGACGCAGGAAACCGAGGAGCTGGCGCGGGCGGCGGTCAGGGCCGGCGCGTTCGCGCGGCTGAGCGGTGGCCGCCTGCGGCACGAGCTCGAGCTGCTGCTCGGCGGCGAACCGGCGGTGGCGCTGGCCGGCCTGGAGCGACTGCAGGAGCTGGGAGTGCTCGCCGCGGTGCACCCGCGGCTCACGTTCGATGAGGCGGCGCGGCGGCGGATGCTCGACGCGGCGGCGGAATACGCGCGGTATGAGGCGCCGGCGGTCAGGTCTGGCAGCGCCGGCAGTACCGCCAGGCATGGCAGATCGAGCGGCGCCGGCCATCA
>DATKFK010000360.1:0-3950 GCA_035544375.1 Thermoanaerobaculia bacterium | reverse complement strand
CTCGCCATCCGCCTGGTGTCCAAGGTGCGCCAGGCGTTCGGGGTGGAGCTGCCGTTGCGGCGCCTGTTCGATGCCCCGACCATCGCCGAGCTTGCGACCGAGATCGCGAACCTGCAGGGGCGGCGCGGCGGCGCGGCGCGGCCCCCGGTGACGCCGGCCGCGCGCGGCGGCGAGCTGCCGCCGTCGTTCGCGCAACAGCGGCAATGGCTGATGGCCCAGCTCGACGCCGACGGCTCCGTGCACCATCTGCCGCTCGCCCTGCAGGCTGCCGGTCCGCTGCGGCCGGAGGTCTTTGCGCGCACGCTCGCCGCGGTCGTGGCCCGTCACGAGTCGCTGCGCACCAGCTTCCCGCTGCGCGACGGCCTACCGGTGCAGGCGATCGCGCCCGCCGCCGCGCCGCCGCTGCCGCTCGTCGACCTCGGCGCGCTCGGCGAGGCACGCCGCGACGGCGCGGCGCGGCGCCTCGCGGCCACGCTGCGCCGCACGCCGTTCGACCTCGAGCGGGGACCGCTATTGCGCATGGCGCTGCTGCGCCTGCAACCGTGCCGGCACATCTTCGTCATGGTGGCCCACCACCTGATCGTCGACGGCTGGTCGCTGGCGATCCTGGCGCAGGAGACCACGGTCCTCTACCGGGCCTTCGCGGCCGGAGAGCCCGATCCGCTGCCGCCGGCACCGTTGCAATATGCCGACTACTCGGCCTGGGAAAGCCGGTGGCTCTCCGCCGCGGCGATCGCCCCGGACGTCGCCTACTGGCGCGAGCAACTGGCCGGCGCGCCCGCGCTGCGGCTGCCGCTGGCGCGGCCGCGCGGGGCGGCGCGCACCACTCGCGGCGCCAGCGTCGCGTTGCAGCTGCCGCCGGGGCTGGCGGGCAGCCTCATGGCGCTCGGCGCGCGGCGGCACGCGACCCTCTTCATGATCCTGGTCGCGGCTTTCCAGGCGCTGCTCTGCCGGCTCGCGGAGCAGGAGGACGTCGTCATCGGCGCGCCGGTCGCCGGCCGCAGCCGGGCGGAGCTCGAAGGCATCGTCGGCTACTTCATCAACGCGCTGCCGCTGCGTACGCGGCTCGACGGCAACCCGAGCTGGAGCGAGATGCTCGGCCGCGTCCGGGAGACCGTGCTCGGCGCCTATGCCCACCAGGACGTCCCTTTCGAGAGGCTCGTCCAGGAGCTGTTGCCGCGGCGCCACGGCAATCTGCACCCCTTTTTCCAAACCGTATTGAACTTCTACAACGGCCCCACCACCGCGGCCTCGCTCGACGGCCTCGCCTGGAGCTACGTCGAGCTGCCGGGAATCGCCGCGAAGTACGACCTGACCCTCTACCTATCGCAAGAAGGCGACCTGTTGTTCGGCTCGCTCGCGTACAACGCCGACCTGTTCGAGGCGGCGACGGCGACGCGGATGGTGCGGAGCCTCGAAGCCGTCCTGGGCGCCGCCACCGGCGACGCGGAGCGCCTGCTGAGCGAGCTGCCGATCCTTACCGCCGCCGAGAGACAGGAGCAGACCATGGACAGGGCGCGACCCGATGCCGCGAAGCTCGACCAGCTGATGAGCAGCCAGCGCAAGCCCGTGGCTGCTGCCCGGCAGCTCGTCACCACCCGTTTCGCCGACGCCGGAAGGAAACAGCCGCTGGTCGTCGAGCCGGTCACCCCGGACGTCGATCTCGTCGGCTGGGCGCAGGCGAGCCGCGAGCTCATCGAGGATTCCCTGCTCGCCCACGGCGCGGTCCTGCTGCGCGGCTTCCACCTCTCGGTCGAGGAGTTCCGGCGCTTCGCCGCCGTTGTCGCGCCCGGACTGGTCAACTACATCGAGGGATCGTCGCCGCGCATACGGGTCGGCGAGAAGGTTTACACCTCGACCGAATATCCGCCCGAGCTCACGGTGTCGATGCACAACGAGCTGTCGTACGCCCACAGGTGGCCGCGCAAGATCCTCTTTTTCTGCGTCACGCCGCCGCAACAGGGCGGCGAGACCCCGATTGCCGACAGCCGGGAGGTGTTCAACCTGATCGCGCCCGAGGTCCGCGAACGCTTCCTCGCCAAGGGTGTCCGCTACGTGCGCAACCTGCGCAGCGGCAGCGGCGCCGGGCTGTCCTGGGAGAGCGTCTTCGAGACCGACGACCGCGCCTTCGTCGAGTCGTACTGCCGCGAGGGCAAGATCGACTTCCGCTGGCAGGCGGACGGCGGCCTGTGGACCAGCCAGGTGCGGCCGGCTGCCATCACCCATCCCGGCACCGGCGAATGGGTGTGGTTCAACCAGGTGCACCAGTTCCACCCCTCGAACCTGGGAGATGAGGGCGCCAAGGCGCTGCTGGCGCTGCACCGCGAAGAAGACCTGCCGATCTTCGCCACCTACGGCGACGGCACGCCGCTCGAAGACGAAGCGCTGGCAGCGGTGCGCTCGGCGTACCAGCAGGCGACGATCGCGTCGCCGTGGCAGGAGCATGACGTGCTGCTCCTGGACAACATGCTGATGGCGCACGGCCGAAACCCGTTCAGCGGACCGCGCCGCATCGTCGTGGCGATGGGAGACACCGTCGAGCTGGCAGCTCTCGCTCCGGCGGCTGACCGATGAGGCCGGTCCGATGAACGAGAGCACGCCGGCGGCCGCCGCCGCCGGCTTCCGCCTGTCGCCGCAGCAGCGGGCGCTGTGGTTGCCGGAGGCCGGCTGCCAGGCCCTGCGCGGGAGGTGCCTGGTGGCCGTCGAGGGGCCTCTCGACGCCGGCCTGCTGCGGCAGGTGGTGCTCGACGTCTGCGGGCAGGCGGAGATCCTGCGCACCAGCTTCCCGCGCCTCGCCGGCATGAAGCATGCCGTGCAGGTGATCGCCGAGCAGGCCGCGCCCCGGTGGGACGAGCTCGACCTGCGGCACGCCGGCGCGGCCGAGCAGCCGCACCTCGTCGCGCAGCTGTTCGATCTCGAGGAGGCGGCGGCATTCGATCTCGAGCGCGGACCGCTGGCGCGCTTCACTCTCATCGCCCGCGGGCGCGACCGCCACGACCTGCTGTGCACGCTGTCGGCGCTCTGCGCCGATTCCCGCACCCTCGGCAACCTGGCCGCGGCGCTCGCCGCCGGCTATGCCGCCCGGCTCGAAGGCCGGCAGCCGCCGCCGCCGGCCGTGCAATACGCCGATTTCGCGGAGTGGCGAAACCAGCTGCTGACCGCCGAGGACGAGGAGGCGGCGGCGGGCAGGGCGCACTGGCACCGCCTGGCGGCGGCTCCCGAGGGCGTGCTGCCCGTGCGCCGCGGCGCCACGGCATCGGGGTTCGACGCCGCCGCGCTCGGCTGGCTGCTCGAGCCGCGGACCGCACGCCTGGTGGAGCAGCGGGCGGCGGACGGTGATACCGCGAGCTTCCTGCTCGCCTGCTGGCAGGTCGTGCTGGCCGCCTTCTCGGGCCAGCGGGACTTCCTCGTCGCGCTGTCGGTGGACGGACGCCGCTTCGAGCAGCTGCACGGCAGCCTTGGGCCCTATTCCCAGCCTGTGCCGGTGCGCTGCGAGGTGCGGGCGGAGCTGCCCTTCGCAGCGCTGGTGCGCGAGGCGGCGACCGCCGTGAATGCGGCCGGCCGGCACCAGGAATACTTCGAGCCCGAGAACCTGCGGGCCGGCTGGAGCTGGCGGTTGGCCGGCTTCGAGCTCGACGACCGCGGCCGCGGTCCCTTCGCCGCGGGGCCGCTGCGGTTCACCGTCGAGCGGCAGCGGAGCGTCGGCGCCGCGAGCGTGCTGAAGCTCTGCTGCCGGCCGCGGGGCGACGCCCTGGACCTGCTGCTGATCTACGACCGCGCGGCGCTGGGGGCGGCGGGCGTGGCGCAGCTGGGCGACAGCCTGCAGTCCGTGGTGCGGGCCGCCGCCGGCGATCCCGGGCAGACGGTCGGCATGCTGCCGCTCCTCGGGCCTGCCGCGCGCCATCGGACCCTTTTCGAGTGCAACGACACCGGCGGCCCGCAGGCGGAGC
>DATKFK010000359.1:0-3170 GCA_035544375.1 Thermoanaerobaculia bacterium | reverse complement strand
GCCCCTCCAGCCCCTCCCGCCCTTTCTGCCCCGCCTGCCCCGCCTGCCCCTGCGCCCCCACCTGCCCCTGCCGCCCTTGCTGCCCTCCCCCACCCTCCACCCCAAGCGCCGCCGCCTCGCCCACCCACCCCCTCCCCACAGGCGTCGCGTTGACCAGCAGCTCGAACTCTCCGGGGTCGAGCTCCGCGAGCGGCCTGCAAGGCAGATCCAGCTCCTCTGCGGCCTTCTCGCCCCGCTCGGGGCTGCGGTTGAAAAGCGTCACCTTGGCCCCGGCCCTCGCCAGGCCGATCGCCGCCGCTCGGCCGGCTCCTCCCGCTCCCACCACAGCGGCCCGCCGCCCTGCGATCTCGACCCCTCGCTCCCTCAAGGGCTCGATCACCCCCTGCGGGTCCGTGGACTCGGCTTCCCAGACGCCGTCTCTCAGCACCAGGGTGTTGGCGCCGCCGATGAGGCCGGCCAGCGGGCTCTCGGCTCCGGCCACGGCCAGCGCGGCGGCCTTGAACGGTGCGGTGATCGACAGCCCGTGAATCGGCAGGTCCAGGGTCTCCAGGACCCCCTCCTCGACCACCTCGAGCCAGAAGTCCCCGAAGGAGTTGGCCTGAAACGGCAGGTAGAGCGCGGGGATGCCAAGCTCTCGGTAGGCGCCGTTGTGCAGGCGCGGCGAGAGGGAATGCGCAACCGGGTTCCCGACGACCCCGAAGAGCACTCCGACCGGCGGCAACTCGGGCAGGCCGAAGTCCTCGCGCAGCGTCCGGATCGAAGGTTGGCCCGGCGCACCGGGCGCGTCGCCGGCGGCGCCGTAGACGACCGGCGCCCCGAGGCGCGGCGCCACCAACCGCGTCCAGGCCCCGGCGTCGCCGCCGGCGAAGGCGACGACGTCGGGCCGCCGCAGCTTGTGCAGCAGGGCCAGCGGCGCCAGCGCCTCGCCAGGCTGGACCGCCCAGGGCACCAGCTTGTAGAGCGCGGCCTCGGCCGCCTCCAGGCGGCCCAAGCAGGCTTCCAGCGCATCCACATCGCTGGCCGGGCCGTGCCACGATACGAGCCGCCGCGTCGCCGGGATGGCGGTGAGGAGCTCGGGCGCCAGGTCGCGCGCCCCCTCGAGATCGATGCGGTCGTAGCCCGCCGCGGCCGCCGCGGCCAACCGCCGCTTGCGCCGCTCCTGCGAGCCCTCGTAGCTGCCGCCCTCGGCACGGCTGCGCAGCGTGTACAGCAGCTTGCCGGAGAAAAGCCGCCGCAACGGCTCGGGGTCGAGGTCGCCGAGCACGTCGGCACGCACCTCGAGCCACTCGACGCCGTCGAGCCCCGCCGCCAGCTCGGGCGTGAGCGGCGCGGTCAGGGTGGCGACCAGCGACGCCACCGCCGGCACCGCCGTTCCCACCGCCGCCTGATCGACCTCGGACAAGACCAGAACCTCCTGACTCGCCAACAGACCCGCCCAGCCGCGCTGCCGCTCGCCCGCCGCCGGCAGCGCTAGGATAACCGCGAACCGCGAACGGCAAGCCGCCCTCTCGCTCCCGCCGCCGCCGCCCCGCCACGCATAGCGCCCCCGCCGCGCATGAAAACGCTTCCACCCAGCCGCGGGCCGTGCGAGAATAGAGCGGTAGTCGGTCGCGGTAGTCGGTCGTGGTAGTCGGTCGTTGCGCCGTCGCCCCCACCGCGGAGCATCGAGGTTACTCCCGATGGATGAATTGATCGCCCAGGTCGGCCGGCATGGTCTGGCCCTGGTGTTCGCCAACGCTCTGTTGGAACGGGTCGGCGTGCCGGTCCCGGCGCTGCCGGCGCTGTTCGTGGCGGGAGCGCTGTCGGCGACCGGCCTGATCGCCGCGCTGCCGCTGCTGATCATCGCCGTCGCGACGCCGCTCGCCGTCGATTTCGGCTGGTTCCTGCTCGGCCGCTGGCGGGGCGAGCGCGCGGTGCGCTCCATCTGCCGCTTCGCCCTGTCCCCCGAAGGCTGCGAGCGCTCGACCCAGGCGCTCTTCGCCCGCCGCGGCATGGCATCGCTGCTGTACTCCAAGTTCGTTCCCGGCTATTCGATCGTGGTGCTGCCGCTGGCCGGCGCCGCGCGCGTGCCGGTCCACCTGTTCCTGGTCTGGGACCTGCTCGGGAACCTCCTGTGGGCCGGCTCGGCGGTGAGCCTGGGCGCGCTGTTCCACGGCGCCGTCGGCCGCGGGCTGACGTTCATGAGCCGCCTCGGCGTCTGGGCGGTGGTCGCCGCCGCCGCCGGCATGGCGCTGCTGGTGGCGATGAAGTGGTGGGAGCGCCGCCGCTTCTACAAGCTGCTGCGGCTCGCCCGCATCTCCGTCGAGGAGCTGCGCGGGCTGATCGAGGGCGGCCAGCCGCCGGCCATCGTCGACGTGCGCACCACCCGCAGCTTCGCCGCCCAACACATCCCCGGCGCCCTGCGCATGACCCTTGACGAGGTGGACAGGCAGCTCGCCGCGCTGCCCAAAGACGGCGAGATCGTCCTCTATTGCACCTGCCCCAACGAAGCCTCCGCGGCGCGCGTGGCGCGCCTCCTGATGGACCGCGGCTTCACCCGCGTCCGTCCCCTGGAAGGCGGCCTCGACTCCTGGCTCGCCGCCGGCCTCCCGGTCGAGGAGGAAACCGTGGTGCTCATGCCCCCGGCCCTCGATCTAAAAGTCGGCTGATCCGTTCGCAAAACCACGGCATGGGCGGCGAGCGCGAGACGCTGGACATCGACGTGCTGTTCGTGGGCGCCGGGCCGGCCAGCCTGGCCGGCGCCTATCACCTGGCGGGCCTGCTGCGCCGCCACAACGAGCAGGCCGCCACGCCGCTCGAGCTCTCGATCGCGGTCCTCGAAAAAGGCCGCGAGATCGGCAGCCACGCCCTTTCCGGCGCGGTGGTCGATCCGCGGGCCTTCGCCGAGCTCTTCCCCAAGGACTGGCAGAGCGCGCCGTTCGAGGCGCCCGTGGGCAAGGAGCGCGTGCTGCTGCTGACCGCCGGCGGCTCGCACTCGCTGCCGATCCCGCCGCCGCTCCAAAACCACGGCTGCCACGTCGCCTCCCTGGGCAAGCTGGTCAAGTGGATGGCGCCGCGGGTCGAGGCCGCGGGCGTCGACGTCTTCTGCGAGTTCCCGGCGGTCGAGGCGCTGGTCGAGCAGGGCCGGGTCGCCGGCGTGCGCACCGGCGACCGCGGCATCGGCAAGCACG
>DATKFK010000358.1:0-3714 GCA_035544375.1 Thermoanaerobaculia bacterium | reverse complement strand
AGGCCTGCGCGTACTGGCGTACGGCCCGCGCCTTGTCGCCCTTGCGTTCGTAGAGCGTGCCGAGCTGGTAGTGGGCCCAGGCGTGCCGCGGCTCGATCTCGAGCACCTTTTCGTAGAGCTGGCGGGCCTCGGAGGTCTTGCCTTCCTGCTGTAGCAGCAGCCCGAGATTGAACAGCGCCGACGACCGGCGCGGGTCGATCGCGATGGCGCGGCGGTACGCCGCTTCGGCCTCCCCCGGCTGCCCGGCCAGCACCAGCAGGTTGCCCAGGTCGTTCCACACCGCCGCATCCTGCGGCCGTTCGGCGGCCAGGCGCTGCTGTGCCGCGAGGGCCTTGCCGATGTTCGGCGGCACCGCCGCGGCGGCGGTGATGGCGATGATCGAGAGCAGCGCGCCGCCGGCGACGAGCGAGCCAAGAGCGGTAAGGATCGGAAGCGCCCTGGGGCGCGGGTTGTTGTGCACGTCGTCTCCTTAAGTCACTTGCTGGGGCGTCCGGCGTTAGTCGCCTGGGCGCCGGGGTGCCGGGGGTTCCTTGGGCGCGGCGGGAACCGGGCGGGCCTTCAGCTTCAGCTTCCCGTCCTCGGCGGCGAGGCGAAACTGGACCTCGGCGCAGCCGGTCTTGTCGCGTATTGCCGCCGCCTGCCGCTGCAGGTAGCTGCCGAAGCTGGCGAGGTCGAAGCGCGGCCCCTCGCCGCTGCCGCCCGCGGCGCCGACCGTGGTCAGCCCGTCGTAGAGGGCGGCCACCGCGCGGGGGTCGGGCTCATGTCCGATGACGATGCCGGCGCCGGGATCATAGCGCGCCGGCGGCGGCGAGGGCGGCGCGGCGACCGCCGTCTGCCCGGCGCGCCGGCGGCCCTCCTCGCGGTCGCGCAGCCGCCGGCTGAACAGCTCGTCGTAGCTGTTGTGGCGGGCCTCGAGATCGCTCAGCCGGAAGCGCTCGACGGCGGTCATGGCGTTGACGTTGCGCAGCTGGCGCAGGTCCGCCTGGACGCGGCGGCGCAGCTCGTCGGGCGGCAGGGCCAGGGCGCCGCTGAAGAAGCGCTCGAAGTCGACCCGCAGCTGGCGGATCTCGCCGGCCAGGCGGTCGATGGCCTCGGAGACCGTCGGCGCGGCGCTCCTGGCCGGCGCCTGCCTGCCTGCCGCGGCTGCCGCTCGCGCCGCCGCCGAGCCAGCCGCCGCGCCCGGGCCGGCCGCGGCGCGGTCCTGCGGCGACGCCGGTGCGCCCCCCATCCCACCACGCGGGCTTCGCTTGGGGTCCACGGATCTCCTAGAATGGGCCGGACCGCGCCAGCCGTGCCAGAGATGGGGATTCCAGATCAGGTCTCATCGGACGCTCGCCGCACCCTGCCGCAGCTCGACCGGCTGCTCGGCGACCCGGCGTTGACGGCGCTCTTTGCATTATACGGACGCGAGCAGGTGAAGGTCCAAGCGCGCCGTGCCCTCGCGGAGCTGCGGGACCGCCTGACCGCCGAGCCGGCGGCCCTGGCCGAGGAGGTCGCCCGCCTGCCCCAGCGTATCGCCGCCGCGCTCGAGGCGTCGCTGGGCGGCGCGCTGCGCCGGGTGCTCAACGCCACCGGGGTGTTCGTCCACACCAACCTCGGCCGCGCGCCGCTGCCGCGCGCCGTCGCCGCGTCGCTGCCGCCCCTGCTCGACGCCTACTGCGACCTCGAGATCGACCTCCAGACCGGCCGCCGCGGCCAGCGCAACGGCCGCGTCGAACGGCTGCTGACCGGGGCGACCGGGGCCGCGGCGGCGCTCGCGGTCAACAACAACGCCGCGGCGCTGCTGCTGTGCCTCGCGGCGCTCGCCAGGGACCGCGAGGTGGTGGTGTCGCGCGGCGAGCTGGTCGAGATCGGCGGCTCGTTCCGCATCCCCGACATCCTCACCGCCGCCGGCGCCCGCCTGGTCGAGGTGGGCACCACCAACCGCACCCGCCTCGCCGACTACGAGGCGGCGCTGGGACCGGACACGGCGCTGCTGCTCAAGGTGTTCCCCAGCAACTTCCGGGTCTCCGGCTTCGTCGCCGCGGTGACGCCGCGCGAGCTGGCGGACCTTGGGCGGCGCGCCGGCGTGCCGGTCCTGGTGGACGAAGGCAGCGGCCTGCTGCGGGCGCGCGCGGTGCGGCAGCTGGCCGGGCATCCGAGCCTCGCCGAGCTGATGGCGATGGGCTGCGACCTGGCCTGCGGCAGCGGCGACAAGCTGCTCGGCGGGCCGCAGGCCGGCCTGCTGCTCGGGCGGAGCGAGCTGCTGGCGCGCTGCCGCAGGCATCCGCTCTACCGCGCCTTGCGCCCGGACCGCACCTCCCTGGCTGCCCTCGAGGCGGTGTTGCGCCGCCACCTCGCCGGCGCGCCGCTGCCGCTCGACGGCATGTGGCCCGATCCGGCGGCGCACCGGGCGCGCCTCGAGCATGCCGTGCAGGTCATTCAGGGCGAGCCGGGCGCCGAGCCGGGCGCGGCCGTCCCCTCCGCGAGCGTCGAGATCGTCGCCGCGGATGCCTTCCTGGGAGGCGGCTCTGCTCCCGAGGAGCCCATCCCCGGCGAAGCGCTGGCGCTCGCCGGCGGCGACGAGCTGCTCGCCCTGCTGCGCCTGGGGGAGCCGCCGGTGATCGGCTACCTGCGGCACGGCAGGCTGGTGCTCGACCTGCGCACCGTGGCGCCCGAGGACGACGAGGAGCTGTTCGGCGCGGTCCGCCGGGCCCTGGCTAGGGCCGGCGCGTCCGCCCCGCCCGCGGCGGCCGGCGGGCGCGGCCCGGGGAGCGCCTGAAGGCGCCGGCGGCGATGCCCGCGGGCCGCATCCTGCTGGTCGAAGACCGCGACTCGCTGCGCCGCCTGCTGGCGCGGGCGCTGGCCGACGACGGCTACGAGGTGGCCGCCTCGGCGACCGGCGGCGACGCCGTCCGGCTGCTCGGCGAACGGCCGTTCGACCTGGTCCTGACCGACCTCAAGCTCCCGGACCTCTCGGGCCTCGAGGTGCTGGCGGCGAGCCGCCAGGCGCAGCCGCGGGTGCCGGTCCTGGTGCTCACCGGCTTTGGCACCGTCGGGGCGGCGGTCGAGGCGATGAAGCTGGGCGCCTACGACTTCCTCGAGAAGCCGCTCGAGCTGCCGGACCTGTCCCGGCTGGTGGGGCGGGCCCTGCGCGAGAGCGCCGCCACCACCGAGAGCGGCGCCGGCCCCAGCCATGCCGAGAGCGCCGGCGACGCCGAGAGCGCCGGCCGCCGCGACGGCGCCGAGCCCGCCGGCGACGTCTCGGCGGGCGGCGGCGGCGATGCGGCGGTCTTTCAGCCGCCCGGGGCGCCGGCCATCGTCGGCCGCCATCCCCGCCTGCGCGCCGCCCTGCGGCTGCTCGAGCGGGTCGCGCCCACCGAGACGACGGTGCTGCTCACCGGCGAGAGCGGCACCGGCAAGGAGGTCTTCGCGCGCGCCCTGCATGCCCTGTCGCCGCGGCGGCGCGGTCCGGCGGTCGCCGTCAACTGCGCCGCCATCCCCGAGGCGCTCCTGGAAAACGAGCTCTTCGGGCACGAGAAGGGCGCTTTCACCGGCGCCGACCGGCGGCAGCCGGGGCGCTTCGAGCTGGCGGCCGGCGGCACGCTGCTGCTCGACGAGATCGGCGAGATCCCGCTCGCGATCCAGGGCAAGGTGCTGCGGGTGCTCGAGGAGCGCACCTTCGAGCGCGTCGGCGGCGGCCGCACCCTGCACGCCGACCTGCGGCTGGTGGCG